>NZ_JBTXLU010000003.1:0-58533 GCF_054871745.1 Enterococcus sp. LJL98
TTTGAGATACTATCGGATAAGCTAATTGATTCACTTAGGCTGATACTGTCGGATAGACTATCGGACAAACTAATCGAATCACTTAAGCTTGAACTGTCGCTATTACTGTCAGATAAACTGTCGGATAAGCTAATTGATTCACTTATACTTGAGCTATCACTATTACTGTCAGATAGGCTAGTGCTATCGGATAAGCTAATCGAAGTACTCAAACTAATGCTATCAGACAAGCTAATCGACTCACTCAGGCTCGTGCTTCCATCTTGGCTTCCAGAATTACTTTTTGAAATACTATCAGACAAACTAATTGATTCGCTTAGGCTGTTACTATCAGACAGACTTTTCGAATCACTCACACTAATGGATAGACTTTCGCTATGACTGATAGAATCGCTGCTTGAATCGCTTAAGCTAACTGAAAGACTTTCACTATAGCTCCCTGATAGACTAACAGAATCACTCGCACTAATAGATAGACTTTCACTATAACTTGCAGAAAGACTAGTCGAGTCACTCAAGCTAAGAGAGTCACTGGTACTTAGAGACAGACTGCTTGAATCACTTAAGCTGCCACTCGTACTAGAACTTGTTGAAAGACTACTTGAATCACTCAAACTAGTGCTAGTAGAGAAACTGCTTGAATCACTCAAACTGGTGCTCGTCGATAGACTAATTGAAGCACTAGTACTTGTTGACTGTGATTCGGATACAGGATCGGTTTCATAAATGACTTCAAAAGATTGAGGATCGCTATCTGATTGATTTGTACCATTACTTGTCGTGTCGTGTTTGTTATTCGCTGCTAAAGCATCTGCCAGCGTCTCATAGATTTTGCCGTCTGGTCCTTTTACCTTATAAATATAACCGTTTCTCGCTAAATCAGCATCTGTTTTTCCTAAAGTAATCTCACCGTTAGAAACGCCCGCATGACTATATTCTCCTTCAGTTACCGTCGTTGGTAATTGCGGATAGTCTTTTCCTGTTGCCGGATCGGACATTGGTGAATTGTTTGAAATAATCCCTACTAATTGATAGTCGGGTTCTAAGGTAACCGTTAATTCTTGTACCTCTTTATCCGTGGCACTTCCTTTATTATCGGTGTTATCGAAAGTAAATTTATCGTCTCCACTTATGTGATACCCTTTTTCAGTTACTTTCCCTTTTAATAAATCTTTCAATTGAATTTCTTGACCTGAAAAACCATCAATTGAGATTTTTTTCGTTTGATCCACTAAATCGAGACCATCTGATTTCTCAAAAGTAACGTTTACCGTTTGTTTATCCGCTACTAAATACATCTTCACAACTTTTGCATCGGTACCAACAACGGTTTCTACAGGTTGTGTTTTCCCGTCAAGCTCATCACCTGTTGCGTAGTGATAACCTTGTGGCACATTGGTTTTCGTATAGTAATCTGAGGTCCAATCAATCTTATTACCAAAGTTCGCAGGATCTAAATTCGTACCTGCTTTCTCTTGTTCTGAATTGACGTACATACTTTTTACTAATTGTCCGGTGTTCACATCTTCATATTCATATTTTATCTCTGCATTGGGTTTCCCATATACATAAATATTATATTCATACTCAGTGCCTTCCATTGGAACAATTCCAATATTCGCTTGACCATAACGATCCCCATCATCTTCTGTACTTGTGAGATCCCCACCACTTTGCTTGTCATCGACTGCAGAAGTTGGTACTTGATCTCCAATTGCCCACATATAGTTTTCAGGCATATGCGTCTCTGCAAAATCTTTCGTTTTCAATTGAATAAATTGACCGATATAGTTGTCAGTCGAACTAAGCGGGTAATCCACCGATTTGATTTTCTGACCATATTGATCGACATAGTTTAACTTAACCGTTCCAGGATTTAGTGCATTTGTACTTAATTCACGAGTATTTCTATCAATAATATCTGAAGCCGTTGTATTGCCTGCTGTATCTGTTACTCTTGCAGAAGAATTAACGACAGATAAATTTGCAAATTTGGCATTGCGAGAGCCACCAGGGTTTGTTGCTGAATTATCTCCTTGCCACGTACTAATTTGAGAATTATTCATTTCAAATGTTCCAGCCCCTGAGAACAGATTCCCATTATTAGGCGCTCCTGATAGAGTATTCCTTGATATATGCAAGGACTCTGGTGAAATAAACTTGACGTTCGACCCTGAAGTAATATATACAACAGATGCAGGATTCCACTGTTCTAAATTCAATTTTGTCCCGGCATTGAAAGTAATCGTTGAATTCCAATCAGCCCAAAGAGAATTGTACCCAACTGTTCGCGTAGCTGTCATATTTAGATTCTGACCAAAAGTTACCGAACGGCCCGTCGGATTCTCTCCAAGATAACGGTTCGTATCAATTAACATTTGGAAACCATCTTGATGCCAATCGACATTGTCTCCTACCTTAATCTCATCAAAGCCGAAGTAAACCATAGGATAAGTATTACCATTAAATCCTTCAAGTTCATTCCCAATAATTGTCACGCCATCACCAGCCGTAAAGGTATGAGCATACCCTGTATCTGATGGCTGATTTGGACGTACATTCATAAAATAAAACATCGAAAATCCTGTTGTTCCTGCGGTACGATTTAATTCCACATGAGAACCATTCACAATATCGACTTGACCGATGTGCATCAGCTCTAACTTCGCTGCTGCTTTAATTGTTCCAGAGAGAGTCACTTGACTATCTTCTGCACATAAAAGTCGTTGTGGTTGAAAATCAGCAGGTCCACCAGGTCCATCTCGACCTTCTAATTGAACATCGTTAATGTTGAAATTCCAATAACCATAACCACCTGGAGCGACTTGACTATCAATCACCGCGTCCGCAGCAATCCGATTATCGCCAGTATCTCCACTAATTCCACCAATAGCCCAATGAATTAAATTCACATTATTCATGGTAAAAATCGAACCTCTGACAGTTGCGTTCGTTCCCACACTAAATGTCGCACGTCCCATATTAATCGTATGGCCGCCACCATCAATGATGAGGTCTGTTGCTCGCCAACCTAGGTCACGGACGTCTACATTTTCTGGTGCGCTAAAATCTGAGGTAAATTCAATAAAGGTGATTTTATTATCAGCATATACGCTCTTCAAACCTGCCCAGTCGCTGACAGCAGCGTAGGTATTGTTGCTTTGTGCTTCTGCTTTATAGCTTGCTAAATTCGCAATTTGATCTGGAAGCGCTACGTCCACTGAGGTTGGGGATGGTTGATCCGTTGGGTTATTCAATTCATTTTCAAAATCTACCCGTCCGGCATCCAAGTCAATAGCTACATTTACTCGATCCTTAATGACATCCAAGACTCGTTGAGAAAAGTTCGTAACTAAATTATTTTCCTCTGAATATTGTGTGGCTTTCTCAATTAAGGTCTTGCTCGGATTCAACATACTGTCTAACTCAATATTCAACTCGTTTGTTGAATCATCCACCGTTACTTTCGATCCTTCAGGCACCACATCTTCAAAATAGCTTTCAGCTGAAGAGGATGGTTCTGTTGAGGAAGACTCCTCTGTTACCATGGATTCTTCTGTAGCAAATGACTCTTCTGTTACTGAAGAATCCTCCACTTCATCACTTTGAGGTGCAGCTGGTATTTGCGTAGAATCCTTATTGGCAAGGATATCTCCTGGATCCAATTCTTTTCCTGCCTCTGGAGAGACTGCTTGAACCGTTTCCGCACTACTCAAACCAAGAATACTTCCATAAGCAGTAATTGTTGCATAAACCCAATATTTACCACTCTTGTACATTTTGTAACGTTCTTTTTTGTTCGATTGTAACAATTTCCGATAGTTATTTTTCCGACTCATACGTCATAAAACACTCCTTCCTAATCGATATAAGTATGCCACGTTATTCAATCGATTGAATCGAACGTTCCGGAAATGGGATATTAGAATCTAAAAAAATTCAATCCTCTCTGATAAAATTTCATATTTCACGACGTTACTTATTGTAAAACGACAGCTATCAAGTGTTTAAAGGTAAATCAATCGTCTAGCATTGGATAAAATGTTCAATTATCACCACGCAACTCAAGGACTTTCAAATTAAATTAATTAAGTTATTTATAAAAAAGTAAAGACGACTTATCTTCTAATTTTAATAAGAAAAAAGCCCCTGATTCCTCCGTATCATTGAGGAATCAGGGGCTTCAAATGCCATTTTAAGAATGCGTCAGTAACAGTAATTCAATCTCTAGGATCGCTTTCTTAATATAGGTACCGTTACGAATGAGCGGACTAATTTTTTGAACATTCTCAATCATCTCGTTGTACGCTTTCTCTGTTAATTGGTTTAATTTTTCTGGTAATTGTTCCAAATCATCCACAACAAGACCCAGTTTATTCCTTTTGACAAACTTCGCTAATGGCGATTGGGACCAAACAATGACAGGCTGATTCGCAGCTAAATATAGGGGCAATTTCCCTGGCGTATTCGAACGTTGATAGTTCCCAAAAGGTCCTGTTACTGTCGGATAACTGTCAGAATCCCAAACTAACCCAAAGGCACTGTGTAAGACAAAAGGGATGCCTTCCGGATCGATTCGCTTATGAACAATGATATTTTCTTTCATCGCTAGACGATCTTGCTCGTCTGGCTTCGCACCAAAAACCGTTAATTTAAACCCTTCAGGTAATTCTAAAAGGAATTTCGCTTTTTCAAGCGATCCTGCATAGTCGATGCTTTTACTAAAAGTTCGCTTTTCTCCGTAATAAGTCGTCTTATAACCATAAGGGCCAATGTAACTCACTGAAGCTTGAAAGTTTTTTCCTGCACGTTCAAATTGATTTCTTAACTGCTCTTCCATCTCTTTCGAATGTAGAAGAAAGCCATCTGCTAATGATAAAAGAGAAACTTCCCTTCTTTGCCGCTCACTGATAGGATTCTTTTCTTCCATTGGCGTCATTGATTCATCCATTCTCCAAGACTCGATGTCACTAATCATAAAGACAAGGTGTGCTCGAAACAACTTCACTCGCTGAGCAAATTGCGTAATCCATCGCTCACTGTTAATTCCAAAAGCCCAATGAACAATGACAAGGTCATTTTTCTTTAAGCCGCCTAGTATTCCGTCTAAACGAGCACTTAAAACCTCGTTTGGTTCATCTGGCCAATGATAGGTATATGCTCGAATCCGTTCCACGCCGATTTCCGTCGCAAAATCTTCAAAGTCTTTTCGCCATTTTCCTACAGCACCATAATTCCAATAAGGGTACCCTGCTTCGATTGTATTATTAAAGTGTAAAAGATACGTCGCCATCTTGCTATCTCCATTTCTATCCTCATTTATTCAGATTATTTTTCATTGCTGATTCTTGGCTAAACGGATTCGTGTGTCTCAATTCCATGAAAGAGGATAAATGCTTCCGAATCCAAAAATGCTTTCTTCGTAAAAAAGCCTTCATTTAAAGCATCACTAAGCCGAAGGGCATTTTTTTTCATTTGATGTAGCTCTTCATCTGTGACCTCTGCCAAAACGTGGTCTAACTCATCCAAGGACGCAATCGCAAAACCAAGGTTATATTTTCGAACAATTTCGGCTGCGGCAGATTGATCCCAGACGACAATAGGGTTTCCTAACGACAAATACAACGATAATTTATGGGGCGCATTGTAGCGCGTATATCTTTGATAATCCCCGCCGCCTTCTATTTTAGAGTCCCAAACCAATCCAATTCCATCTTTCGTAATTACTTGAAGTAGCTCCCTTTGTTGGAATTCTCCCCTATATGAAATTGCGGCATCAAGTTCGAGATTTCCAAATCGTCCATAGGCTTCGATTGGAGTCATATGGGGCCACTCTTTTAGAAAAACCGATTTTCTGAGATTTCCTGCCATGATGACCTTCTTTTCTACCTGCTCGCTTTTTGAAAGACCCTCCGTTTCGTTTAAATAATCAAATAGCTCTTTCGAAATCATCGGTGTCTGCACGCCGTATTCTCGTAACCCTTCTGACATTTTTTCTCCATGGGTAATTAAAAGATCGACCTCTGAAAAAATCGCCTTTTCTACTTCTCCCTTGTTTCCTCTTAAAATTTCCGTATCGTGAATCAGTAGAACAACGTGAATCCCTCTCAATTTCATTCGGTGGATAAATTCTTTTTCAAAGCGCTCACTATTGTAACAAGGGTATTGATACACCAATAGATCTCCACGATGCATGGCTGCCGTAATCCCGTCAATTCGAGAATGCAAGGCCTCCAGACTTTCATTCCCGTCTAAGTATCGAAAGATGTAAGTCGGTTCATATCCCACACTTTTTGCAATTTCGACCACGTCTTTTCGTGCCTTTGAAACAGCGTCTACGGATGCCGCTTCAATGATTGAAGTAATCCATTTTTTCATTTTGTTCTCCTTAAGATAGTAGTTGATTGAAAAAGATAATCTCAGATTCCGGCATACACCAGAGTGAAGTTCTGAACTTTTCTTTAAAACAATCTTTCTTTTTTTTGACTGTTTCCTCTCGAGATTGGCTAAAGAAATCCCGCATAAAATGAAGCAACTCATGATTGTAAGTATCTAATTGATTGCTTTCTTCTAGTCGGTCAATTGTTTGATTGATTAGCAAAAAAGCGAGCTCTCTTTGTTCCTTTTTATTGTAGATTATCGCTAAATCTAAGACACATCCAATGAAAATTGGACTCCATTCACCTAGTCGATTCACCGATAGTTTACGAAGCAACTCTTTTTCCAAAAAAAAGACTTCACTCATTAAAATCGATTGGGTCATTCCGTTTTCTAGCATGTCATTCAAAAGGGTAAGATATAAGAATATATCAAAAACCGTCAAGTAATCATTTCCAGAAAAATAAGATTCCAAGTGACTCAGATGTCTTAATTTTTGCGCTTTGTCATCAGCCAAGCAAAAATCAGTATAGTACAAGATTAATTGGTAAGGGATATTTGCTACTTTGGACACTCGATATTTTTCAAGCTTCTTCTTTAATTCAACAAATAAATTTTTTTCCTCTGCTAAGGATGATTTCGATAAGTGAATCATTAATGATAAGATTTGAATCTGTTCATCGGTTGAAACGGAAATCAGCTGCATCATTTCCCAATCCGTTAAATTGAGTATTTTTTTTAAACTTACAATGAGCTCCATTGGTAAATCCACTTGGTATTGCAGCCAACGATAGTACCTGGATTTGGATAGATTAATTTTCTTTTCCAACACGCGAATGGTTATCCCTTTGTCTTTTCTAATTTGTTCCACTTGTTCTCGATCAATGCTCACAGACACCGTCGAAGTCTGCGGTACTAGCAGTTGAGGATTTTTACAATTAAGAAATCTTTCGATAGATAGCATCAGCACGCCTCCTAAGGTGAATCGTTTACTTAATGGAAGTAATCAACGTGTAGAGTAGCGAACCTAAGATAACAACGGACATCACTAGCGAAATAAGGACTCGAATATACTTCCCGCTGCCTTTTTCTTCTTTTGTCGTTTCTACTACTTTCGATTCTTCTTTCACAAATCTTTTTTCAATATCTTGAGATAACTGATCTTTTTTCATTCCTTTTGTCTCCTTACCCTCGAGACTATTTTTCACAGACAACAATCTTATTTAAAGGAACCTCTCGTGCCTTTAGTTGTTCAAAATAGTCTGACTGCATTCGAACTTCTTGAATACATTCAATTTTGTTTTCTAATATATCGACTAAATTTCGTTTTACATTCCCTTGTTCATCGATGGGTGTTTCTTCCAATGAAAGAATATTATACGAATTTGTTCTTTTTAAAGCGGATAATTCAATGCCCATATAAGAAATCACCACTGTATCTTCCGCCGTCACTTTTTGCGCAACTTGGTCCATGATAAAGTCCATTGTATTGGCAAATTTTTTCACTACTTTTAATGTCTGAGGATCACGTTGCACGGCAAAGTTGTTTTGTCCTTCATAAAAAAAGTAACTTAAAATAGGAAGTTGCTCACTATTGAAGAAATCAATCTGCTCGGGACGATTGTTTGCAAAAAAGATATGGCTAAAAGGTGCCCCGTCATCGGCATATTCAACGATGAAGTCTGTCGTCCCATCCAGATTAAAATATTCAACTTCTTTGACTAAACGCCGTGTTTCTGGGTACAATTTCATCTGCCCAATTTCTTCACCATCATGATTCAAAGAGATGGTCCAATTGCCGTTCACAAAGATTTCAGCCCTGGTCGCTGTCGATACTTGATTAAAAAACAAGAACTGGCTCGCATCATGTTTTCGTTTTGTCACTTCATCAATCACATTGATTCCAGTAACCCCTTCTCGGTTTTTTAAACGATTAAAATTAGGACTCGGCGAGATGGATAGGACTTGCCCTTGCTTGAGTAAAAGTCGTTCTTTTTGTTTTTTCCATACCTCACTGTTGGGATTGATTGTATTCACAAGTTCATAATGCATCGATTAAGTTCCTCCACTTCTCCGAAATAACTGAATCTTGAAATTCTTTCACAGAAATTCGAGTATTTTTTTTCATCTGATGATAATCCGTTTGCAGCAATTTTTGAACACCCTTCGCTAGCTCTCGTACACTAAATTCTTCGTCCGTTCTAGAAAATTCTTGTAAATAACCGGTCACGCCATCTTGAACCAATTCCAATGCACCAAAACGAGCTTTAAAAGTAACAATCGGTAACCCCGCATCTAAGGCTTCGATATAAGTCAAGCCAAACCCTTCCGAATAAGAGCCGGAGATGAAAGCGTCATAATTTCGATAAACTTCCTCTAGATGATGCGACAAGCCTTTCAATCGAATATAATCTGCGGCATCCAATTCTTGAATTAATTGCTTCAATTTAACGTCTTCGCCACCTTGACCATAAATATCTAGTTCAAGTCTTGGGTATTCTTCCTTAAGGGAAACAATCGCTCGAATCACGATATCCAGATGTTTTTCAGAGGCCAAACGAGAAGCGGTGATCAACTTAAAGGGTTGCGTTATTTCATTGCAAGACGGGCTGGCATCTTCAACCTGGTTTCGAATGCCTCCTACTGGAATCGTCACGATTTTTTCTTGTTCTTCTGGAAACTCAATCAGTAAATCTTCTCTTTGCAGTTCTGTGGAAACAATGACTCTGTCGACTTGTTCCATGTGTGTAAACAAATATTCGTAATGATTGTTCCATAATGGTGCAGAAGGAACATCGCGATCAGATAAATGGTCGGCATGAATGACTTCAACCAAACTTGAATTTTCAGGTTTCTCATAAAAGAGCGCCGATTCGGATTCTTGACCTCGGTCGAGAATAAAATTGATTTTTCCCTCAAAGGACTTTCTTAGATATTGGAAAAAAAAGCGTTGCAATGTGACTTCGTTGCGGAAAAAGAGGTATTCCCCATCCATATCAAATAAATGAATATTTTGAATCAAACGCCCCCTTCGAGGATGGTCGATGATTTCGTACATGACTTTTCTTTTCATCGTTTCATATTCATACATTTCGACCTTATACCCAGAAACCAACAATAAGCCTTTATTTTTTTTACTCACCGATTTTTCCAGATGTTCAATCCATAACACCCCTGTTGAAGTCAAAAGGCGTTTTTCCCGATGGGTTTGACTGTCATCAATGAGGACTTCTTCTTCCAATTCATATCGTTCTTCTGGCCCTTTTGTTAAATATTCTTTACCAAAGACAAAAAACTCCCACATATTAATGACTTTATCTGACGGAATTTTCCATGCTTTCATTGCTTCACTTAAATTATGAACAAATTCCGTAAATACATATTTATACTCCAACTGCGCCTCTTTAAAACATTTTTCTCGATAAAATTGCGCGTGCTCCACTCCCGAATTTCCAATCCCCATGGCTTTATTCACAAAAAAATTCATAGCTTCCTCCTAGCATTTATTTTTCACATAATCAAATAGTGCTTTTAGTTGACACAAAAGACTGATTGTGACGTGTTTCTTACATGCGATTGCACTCTTTTTTATTCGGATGTACCTTTTTCAAACTTCTCGGAATCCAACGTTGTACTGATACTGTCTGGAATTTCTCCAACTAGAAATCCCAATTCCTCGGAGATAGTCATTGAGCTTAGGCTCTCTGGCAGCTCAGTTAGCGAATCCGTGACTTCGAAGGCTTCCGCCGCCGAACTTAAACTTTCTGGTATTTCATCAACGAGCGAATCCGTAGCTTCGAAGGCTTCCGCCGTCGAACTTAAGCTTCCTGGTATTTCATCAACAGTGCTTGCCTCTTCTTTTTGTTCATCCACCAAGCAAAGATTTTCCAAAGACTCGCTAGTCGGAGCCTCTCGAGTGATTCCCGTGTCCTCTACATCAAGATTGCTTGATTCCTCGTTTGCTGGCGATGCGCCCTCTGCTAGAGAATCTGCAGGGAGCAGGCTTTCAATTGGTTCTTCCTCCTCATAAGAGCGATCTTCCAATAGGTAAATGTACTTGAACGTAAAAGATTGCACATTTTTATTAATCAATTGAACCGTGTACGACACCGCGTCTTCCGGAAAGACAAACGTACCTTCTAAATTCAAAAAGTATTCTTCGCCAATTAATTCTTGCTCTGCATCAAAAAAATCTAATCGCAGTTGAATCGCTCGATCTTTTAACCCTTCTACCTCAACTCGAATATGGTATTTTTTTGATTGAATCAGCAAGGGCAACATTGGCGGTTCTCGATCAACATGGAATTGAGTGATGGATTTCCATACTTTTATCGTTTTTCCTGACGGCATTAATGGGGATTGATAGTGGACGTCGCCGTTTTCTTGAATGGTAATTTCTGTTCCATAGTTGAAACTATCTCGATAACCATTTCCCCATTTTATGAAAAAATAATTCCTCATGTACTCATTCCCTTTTTACTCTTTATTTAAAATTACTTGGTGTTCGTTGAAATACTTGAACCATCACGTTTCGATATTGCTTTAAAAACCAACGATTGATTTCCGGGCTATTATCGTTATGTCGACCAACGAGCCCTTTATACAAGACCTTCGTTAACGAATTCATTCCTTTGATTGTTTTTAAAAGACGTGGAAAAGATAACTTATCGTAATCATCATCTTTCATATAAGAAATTGCAAAAGTGGTCTTTTCATAACGGCCACTTTTAAACTTCTTCCAAAACTTTTGATTCAATTGCTCTGCGGCACTCGCCGAAACCTCTTTCGTGTGAGAATATAAAATATCCAGCGCCGTCCCAAATTCATTCGGTCTTCTAATCCGACCATTCGTTGCAATGTCTCCAACATCCGTCAGTGGCTTACCAACAATCACGCTATGGGGAGAAAGATCTGCAGCATAATAAAGCGCACCAAAAGTCCCCATCGAAAGTCCGGATAAAACCAGTTGAGAGGAATCAAAACCTAAAAGTTCTAATTTTTCACGAATGACAGTGGCAACTTCCTTTTCTAAGGCGTCACTCCCCATATAAAAGCTGCCTCCTTCCAAGCGAGGATCTCCGATTAATAGAAAGGGGCAACCCATACTCGCCATCATTCTTCGCCCTTCAAAACCTTCTGCTGGTCGATACCCGGAAAAATAAACAGCTAGCGGCGGTTTAAAATCACCTGGTTCAAAATAGTGGAGAATCTCACCACCTAGTTCTTCCGTGTCATAAATGACTTTTCCACCGGGTAGTAAGGTGAAATCCTTCCCTAGTGCCTTTCTTAAATGAACCGAACCAATGAACAATTCCCCTTCTTCTCCTTGAGCAAATAAAGAGATACTCATATACGCCGCTTCTCCCTTATTCTCAATGATGACTTTTTCTCCTGTTCTTGTTTTTTCAATTGGAATTTCAATGCAATCGAGAATTTCACGACTGTGCTCCTTAATGAAATAAATTTTGAAGACAGCATCAATCGCTCCTTGGACTTGTTTGAACTCCGGGTAAAATTCAAAGCGGTCATACGCCCCGATGATTGTGGTCATTTTCCAAACCATAATTTGACGCATTTGCTGCGGGAACGGGCCCGTCAACCGAAAATACGCTTTGCCTTTTCGTGTAACATGTCCTTGAAAATTCGGACTGATTTCAGCATAATCGCTATTTAACTTATACCCTTCTTGTTTCGCTAAAAAATTTTCATTCAGGTACTGTTCGACCGATTCAAAATGATCGAGCGAAAGCGGAATTGCCCCTTTTAAATCAAAAATATACTGAATGTCTCGTTGGTAGCGAGCCTCTTTTGAAAGAAGCACTCGATGAGCAGGTAACTGTCGAATCCATTGATCGCCATCACTTACAATTTTGGCATAATTTTCAATAATAAAAATGCTATTGTAATTTTTTGGATGATAGATCCCGTTTTCAAATAGACCCAGTTCCTCCTCATCTTCTTGAAAATCATAAGCTAAAGGCAGCCAAATATACTCAAACGCGTCCGACAAAAGACTTAAGTCTGCTGCATTTTGACTGATGTGAATGACTTTTATTTTTTTACTCATTAAAAGCACGTCTCCATTTTTTCATTGTTTCTTCGATACTATTTTTCTTGATAATGTCGACACTTTCGATCAGCGAATGGTTCCAATGATCTAGGCTATCCAAAAAATATTCCACCGCTTCGAGGGCTTCTGGTACAGATTGAACCACTTGCCCATTCTTCTTATTCGAAAGATAGTCCGTCTTTTCTTTGATAATCATTGGGATTCCTGCACTGACAACTAAGGACTGCATTCTCAAGTCATTGATAGAGTGAATATCGATGAAAATTCGCGCTTGGCCTAATGCCCCTCGCGTCTTATTTGGCGAAGGCGTAACCAAGAACTCCAAGCGTTCGACGGTTTCCACTGCTGCGACTAATTTGGTCCATTCGGCTGTTTTACGAAGGCCTTCCACTGCTTTTTTATCGGTATCGAAAAGTTTCATTTCTTTTTTTGCAGTGATAAATTTTTCTACTTTTTCATAATCCTCTGACCGATGATCCACATGGTAATGCTCATTAATGATTTCAAAATGAAGGTTGCTTAATCGCTCTTGATCTTCAAAGTTTTTGACTTGTGTCAACAAACTATATTCTTCCTTTTCGATCACCTTTTTGATTAACATCCGGTACAAGGTTTGATTTTCATCAGTTAAATCCGTGATTTTTAAATACATGATTAACAGGGGTACCGAGTTACTGTTTCCTAACCGTAATTCGGTATGAAACATCGGTATGAAAAAAATCTCTTTTTCTGTTAATTCCGGATCTTCACTTTTAATTTGCTCAAGGATTTCCTTTTTTTTGCTTGTATTTGTGACAATGCCTTCGCTTTCTCGAATGATTTGACGTTGCGTTTCTACGGGTAATGAATCAAAAGAACTTGCCTCAGGAATCATTTGAATGAGTTTTTGACTGACGTCATTCTCTCGTAACAACTGATGGATACTCGCGTCAAATTCCATGATCGCATGGTCTTCTTTTTCTTTTAAATCTGCTAAAAAATCAGTTAAAACAAAACCGATTAGCGCATGAATGGTTTGCATTGCTTCTTCCGGGAGTTGCTTATTTCCATCTTTTTCCACAATGACTTTAGGAGTTCCTATAAGGTGTTCCGTTAATGTTAGCCGCTCCTGTTCATTGAAATATTCCCTTTTGACGAGTTGCTCTTGAGTGTCAAAAAATTCACGCGAAGAAAGAAAACCTCGATCGTCATAATAATCTGTTTTCCCACCATATTTTTTAAAATAGTGAATTTTTTCCATACAGCCATACTGATTAAAATACACTTCGCCGTATGTCGTATTCTTTCTAACTAAAGTAATACCCGTCGGATGGTAAAGCCGTTCCACATCGCTTGGTAAAAAAACATCATCCAGCGTCATTGGATGACCCATTCTTTTTTTTATATTTTGAATATAATCAAACAGACTCATAGAATTCTCGGAAAGAATGGTCGCCTCTTGCATTTGATAACGTGAAAAAGGGGAATAATTCAGCGTCAACACGCGATGCTGACGTTCACTTACAATAAATTTCCGAATCACATGCAGTAAGTGATTTTCTTCTAAATTCGTCTTCGATGGTCTCCAATTTGCAATGAAGTAAATCATAATTTGCCTCCTCAAAAATGAACTTTAAAAAATAGAATAGAGGTGATTGAAATACAGAAATTCCAATTCTTGATACAAGTTATCTAAAATAATAATTAACATAAAAGTACTACCAAAGAACAAGGCCAAGTTGGAAACAAAAGGGACATGTAACCCAACAAATAAAGGAATCACTGAAACAACGACTAGATAGAGATTTCCTGTTGAAGCAATGAGGAGCAATTTATCGCGGACATATTTTTCGGTTTTGTCACCCGGTACCACCCCTAAAATATAATCCCCAGAGTATTTCATATTTTTGGCAATATCATGCGGTCGAATATTCACAAAACTAAAACCAATGGCCAAGATGAAAATAATCAAGCCGTAAGTCAGAATCCCTTGTACGGTGTTAAAGGAAAAAAAAGTCGTTAAAAACCAAGACAGCGGGGTGTTACTTAACGACTGGTTTAATAGTAGTAGTTGTGGCAAAGAAAAAATAGTTGTCGCAAACATATAAGGCATGGCACCGGCTGTCAGCAATCGGATAGGGATATACGATTGATTAAATTGGCTATCAATCCCTGTTCGCTCAATCGGTAAGCGATATTCCGCTTTATATAAGTACAAAGTCAGCACAACAAACAACAAGGTAATACCGACAATAAAACCAATCGTCCATCCGTTAAAAGGGATTTCTTTACTTTGACCAGAAACAAGCATGGCTGGCAAGTTGGCAATCAAGCTAGGAATAATAAAAACACTTTGGGCCCCTACACCTTTTTCACAGTTCATATCGGCTAACCAAGTCAAAACCATGCCACCTGCGGTCACGATTAAAACAGCAAGAGCCATAATCTGAACTTGGGAGAACCGCTCTAAATGCTCAAACGAAATGTTTGCTTTAAAACGAAATACCAAGCCGATCGCTTGTAGTACGGTAAAAATCAGCGTGAGTAACTTTTGATAGAAACTTCTTTGCTTGATTGACAAGTTATTAATGGCGTCAATATCAATCATCGTGATTGTCGACCAGATAATTAAACCGGTCATGTAAGGACTCATTCCGAGAGAGAACAAAGTCGGAGCGCCGTATTGCCCTCCTGTTGCTGAAGACAATAAGCGAGCAAGTGTACTCTGGTCTTGTAACATATTTTCATTAATAAAAAACCCAGGGACATAAATATGTTTCCCTATTTGTAATAGGAACAAAAATAAGATACTCCAACAAATTTTTCTGATTAAATTTTTATTTTTTTCCATGGATCTCAGCTGTTCCTCCATTGTTATTCGTTATTTTCTTCACATAAAACCAGGTGTGAATTATGGGAATTCTAAATCGATTGTCCCATCTTCGTTCTCATTAAAAGTGGAAAGCAAATAGTTTTTCAAGGTTTGTTGCCAAATGGCATGTTTCATTTCCAGAAATGACTTTCGTGCTTCCGTTTGGAATTCATAGATTGGCCGGTGTTGTCCCCAACTGCGGCTAGCTACAACAGATTTCAGCTGCTGCAAGGTTTCTGCTTGTTCACCCCACATCGAATCCACCGCTTTTAATAAAATAATGCGTTTAAAATAAGTTAATTGAAAATCATTGGTGAATCTTTCTGTTTGGCTTTGTTCTCTTTCCAAAATTACATGCTTTAAAAACTCAATGGTCTGTTTTTTTGATTCCTTTCCAACACTTTCCATTCGTTCAGAGTCAAAGTTATAGTCAATCGAATTATAAATAAAATCGAGCGTTTGTTCTTGACTCAGTAAAATGCCGGAGTCAATAGCAAGAGTCATGGCCCGTTGCGTACTCTCGTCAATCATTGCTGAAAGTTCCTCAAGCGATGCTTTTAAAATCAGGTTCCTTGTCTCGTAAACTTTTTCACGTTGAACATTTACGATTTCATCATATTCCAATGTATTTTCTCGACCTAGAACTTCTTGTTTTTTTCGATTGTTCTGAGCTTTGAAAATAACTGATCGATACTTACGTTTATGGGAGATTTCATGGTTTTCGTTTAATTTTTTAATTTTCTTCCGCTCAGTCGAAACCCAACGAGGGGCACTTTCAACAATGATGCGATCTTCTAAAGAGATATAAAAAACACTATCTCCTGGATCTCCTTGCCGTCCTGCTCTTCCTCTGAGTTGATTATCAATTCGCTGACTCGTCATTTTTTCTGTCCCGACAACCAACAATCCTCCTAAATCCTTGGCTTCCTTGGATAATTTGATGTCCGTTCCTCGACCGGCCATTGATGTGGCAACCGTTACGGCCCCTTTTTCTCCAGCTTTTGAAATAATCCATTTTTCTTTTGCCGCGGAGGTTGCATTTAATAAATTGTGTGGAATTTTTTGTTCCAAAAGAATTCTCGAGTACAAATCAGACATCGATACCGACCCTGTTTCAATTAAAACAGGACGACCAATGTTCATAGCCTTTTGAACTCGCTCCAATGAAGCAATGATTTTCGATTTATTCGTTGCAAAAATTCTGTCCTTGTGGTCTTTTCGAATCACCGGTTCGTTCGTCGGTATCTCTAAGACTTCTACTTTATAGGTATTCATAAATTCTTCCGCATCTGTTTTAGCTGTTCCCGTCATACCGGATAAGACTTTAAACTTCTTAAACAAGTTTTGATACGTAATCATTCCTAGCGCTTTGGTTTCCTTTGTAATTTCGACATCTTCTTTTGCCTCTAGCGCTTGATGAAGTCCAGCTTGTAATTTTGTACCGATTAATTTGCGCCCATTCACTTCATCTAAGAGAAAAACTTCCTCTTGATCGACCACGTAGTCTCGATTGTTTGTCATAATGTAGTTAGCTTTCAAGGCTGTTACGATGTGACGGTATAAGTCTTTCCACTCCTCGTCTAAGATTTTCTCAATCCCAAAAAAGGATTCCACTTCCTTGATTCCTTGCTCAGTTAACCAAACATTTCTTTGGTCTTCACTTAACTGATAGTCCTTATTCCTTTTAATACTTTTGACAAACCAATCACACGTTTCAAACAAATTCGATTGTACTTTTGACGCACCAGAAACGATTAATGGCGTTTGAGCCATATCTAACAAAATCGCATCGACTTCATCAATTAGCACAAAATTAAATGTCTTAACATATTGTTCGTCGAGTTCTGTCGTTAAGTTTGAGAACAAATAATCAAAACCTAAACTACTATGTGTGGTGTAGATAATATCTGATTCATAAACCACTTTTTTATCAATCTCTTCCTCCGTGTGTTCTTGAGGAACTCCGACTGAGATACTCAGACCTAACCATTCAAAAACCTTCCCGACTTCTTGCGCGTCTCGCCAAGCCAGATACGAGTTGGCTGTAATCAAATAGTTCCCTTTCCCCATGAGCCCTCTCAAATACAGCGGCATTGTCGCAGTGAGCGTCTTCCCCTCTCCGGTCTTCATCTCGGCAATCGTGCCGTAGAACAAGGAAACCCCGCCAAGAATTTGTACAAAATAAGGACGCATGCCTAGTAGACGAGCATCCGCTTCGATAACTACCGCAAAAGCATCTAGTAAAACTTTATGGATTGACTCGCCTTTTCCTAGTCTTTTTTTCAAACGATAGGTTTGCTGCTTTAACTCTTCATCCGACATCTCTTGATATTTCGGCGCCAATTCCATAATTTTTTTTGCAATTTTCTTATATTTTCTTAATTTCATATTCGTCATCTTTCTAACCTTCCGAGTAAATAATGATAAAACCAGAGAACTTTATATTTCGACTTTGTTCTTTTGGCTTCCAGCGATTGTCCTTTTTTCCTCAACAGGGGGGTGACTTATGCTATAAGCGTCGCACTGTATCTATTTCAGAGGCTATTTACATAACCCGATAGTTTCCCTTCTTAGAAATGGCACAAGAAAAAACACTTATGCCTCACTCCAATTGCTGTTTCCTGGTCTTTTTCGGAAACACAAGAAGAGTAAACATAAATGGCTTCGTCGCTCTTCATACAAACGAGTCACCAATGGCAGCAACCTACCCTGATAAAAGAATCTTCTTTCCTTGCGTTTCAAAAACGCCTACCTACTAATCAAAAAAGGGAATCTCTTCCTTTGCTGTTCGCTTCAAACAAACGAACAATCATTCACAACGTCGAAGGTTATTCGCAAGATTTTATTCCTAGTAACAGGATGCAATTTCGTCCTTTATTACGTGATTTCTTCTAACCATCGCACCGTCTTCTTTTCAAAAAAAAGAGTCTATACTTAATGTGATTTTTATAGGATTTATTTACATGTAGAATCAGTACCTTGCTTAAATTGTCTTGCTTACTTTCATAAATAATAGATACATTTATCTTAACAAACTAAAAAAACACGATTCTAATTTTTTTCGTTAGGAAACATAATTTTTGTATAAATACTTTCTAACAGACAAAATCTTCCTAGACGCCATCGGAAGTAGCTATCCAATCCGACCTATGACATAGCCGAATAGAGAAATCGTTCAAGCTTCCCCTGATAAACTTCCACTTGAAGCACATAGGCACGTTCATAAGATTCCATTTTGATGGACCAAAAGATCAGAAACTTATCACTACAAAAAAAACAACTAACCTCATACCAATCTAGATGGTGCGGTTATTCGAGTTGCTTTATGTATTTCGCTTTTGAAGTAGATGTTTCTCCAGTTTTCTTGCCAAGACACCACGACTAAAAAAACGGAGTGGAAGCTGGTATCACCTATTCAAACAAATATGCCTTCATTGGTGCTGGTCGCCAATTAGAAGAATACTTGTTTGCTGATGTTTTTAACGAAAAAGGATTAGCCATTTGCTCGATATATTTCAACGATTACGCATCCTATGCGCCTGCGATCGAAGAAGGAAAAATCAATCTCGCCCCCATGACTTTGTTTCTTGAATTTTGGGAAATATTGCATCGATTGATGAATTAGAACAAGAAATCGGTAAAGTCAATATTGTCGCCGTTAAGAATGTACTTGGAATCGTTGTTCTTCTTCACTGGATTATCGCCGATCAGACGGGCCATTTGATTATTATCGAAATGACAAAATCTGGCTTAGCAATTTACGAGAACGAAACCCGAGTGATGACCAACGCTCCTGAATATCCTTGGCATTTAGCAAATTTAAACCATTATTCTTTTTTAAATAATGAATTAAAACCTGCAAGCACTTTTTATAAATTCAGCTCGCAATCAGGGGAACTCAGAAATGGTATGATTGGCCTACCTGGAGATGATACTTCAGAATCTCGTTTTATTCGGACCGCCTTCTATACTGAATTTACCACTCCAAGAGAAGATAGCAACGCTGCAATTAACAACATGTTCCATATCCTCTCTTCGGTTAACATTCCTCGTGGCGTCAAACGAAAAGACGATCAGTCCTCTGATGAGCCGGACAGCGCCGATTGTGTTTAAGTTAAGTAACAAGCAGCGGTTTGACGTGTTAGTGCCGTAAAAAAAGAACTCCGCCTCTTGAAATCTTTACGTTTCAAGAGACGGATTATAATTAAGGCATTAAACAATACAAACAAAAATATCGGCATTTCATTTACAGTGAAGGTGCTCTACCTATATAGTTGAAGGCCCATAGTATTAGCATACTAATTTTGCTGGAAAGTTCTCCGAAGAAAGATAACTTTTAAACAAATCTAGTCTTATATAAAAATTCAATAGTTAGGTAGATGCTAAAAAATGAGTCCAATATTTAAAAGTACTACTTATTAGCTATTAACCAATTCTATTCATTCTCTAATCCATTTTTCTAATAATTCAAAATAAATTTCAGTTAATGCCTCTTGTTCAACTGCTTTTTTCACCCGATACATTTCTTGTTTTAATTCTTGAAAATCTGGTACTAGTATATTATCTAATAGTCTTAGCTGATGAATCGTTAATGCCTTCGTTTTTAATTTACAGTCATATAATTCCTTATTCATCCCTACGATTTTCACATGTCTAGGAAATAACTTCAAAATATTTTGAGCCATCGAAAGTCCATTTGGATCTAAATCACTGGAGTAATAAATCATTGTCCCGCTGACTACTAATTTTTCTATTATTTTTAAGACAGTGTAGTTTGGTTGTCCACTAGTCGACAAAAAGGGTAAAGTAGGAAACATTTCTGTGAGTATTTGAAAAACACCATCATTTTCAACTACAAATATTTTATTCTTCTTCGTGTATAAATTTGTCGCCTCCAATGCCTGACCTTTCCGAACAACCCAACTATCTCTCTCTTTACCATGTATATTCCAAGTCATCGATGGTCCATCAGAATAGATTCCTTGTACAAAAGCATGAATCGTATGATCTCCGCGCATCAAATTGACATGCGTATACATTTCTTCACTCATTTCTACTTTAGAATATTCGCTTCGTCGCGTGTCGTTCGACAGTTTAAAAAGTTGTTTCAACATACTATTAAACACTTCACCTGTCAGAGTATTTACATCTAATTCATGGGCATTTTGAAATAGTTGATTTGAAAAGTATGGTAGTTGCATATAAGTATCGGGTAAGCGATCTAATGCATACTTCGCTTTTTCTAATGACTCAATCGTTGACTCATCTTTTCTCCATTTTTTAAATAGATTTGAACAAGTAGGTTCCGACAATAGATTGGTTTTATCACCTAAAATTTTGATAACAAGAAAATCAAATTCTTTTCTTTTTAAAAATTCTTCTTTCATTAATTCTTTTTTTGTTACTAATTTCTGTCCAGTAAAATATTCAATCACTTCTTCCAAACTATTATTTTCAGCAAGTACACTCCTAGCATAATGTATTTTAAATTTTTTTACAGAAAATTTAGTTTTATTCTCATATTCAATTTGTGATAGTCCTAAGAATTCTTTTATTGGAAATTTGTCGACTGTCCCTAGCTCATCATAGCGAATATACCCTCCAAAGGTTTCATAAGATGAGTAACGTTTGGCTAATAATGAAAACCAACTTTCCCAAGTCTCTTGATTTTTCAAAAAAAACATTATTACTTTTTCATCCAATAATATCGCCTACAGTTCTTGATCGTACATTCCCATTCCAACTATACTTAATAGTTTCTACATAAGGTGCACTTTTATCTTGTTTAAATTCATACGTATTAATACTAGATACTGTCGAATATTCAGGCCACATCTCTTGAGAATTCATAATATAATTAAATCCTAATTCTTCCGCAACTCCCATCATGGACTCTCGCCCCTCATCATCCACTCCTGTAAATGCTTCGTCCAAAGTAATAATATAAGGTGCAAACTCACTCGCAGACTCAAACCGTAGTCGCATGGCAATAAATAATGGTAAATAAAGTGATTTTGCTCGTTCCCCTCCAGACATTTTCATAAAATCCCCTTGCGTTAATCGTTCAAACTCTTTTTGTTTAGCATTTTTTTTATATTTTAAGCGGAAAAAAAACCATTGACGGTAGTCGAAAACTTTTTTTAATTCCTCTTTTAAATCTGTTGTTCCAGGATTTTCTTTTACAATAAGTATTGCGTCATCCAAACCTTTTTTAAAGAAGCTAATAACTTTTTTTCGATTTTCCTCTGTTAAAATCCCTTCTTCTGCACTACTCCAAATATCAATTAACTGACTTGTAGATGTCACACCTTCAGATTGAGAAGGTTTAGGAACCAACTTTAATTCCAGTTGTAAGTCATCTTCCCCTCCATAAATGCGTTTTAACATTTGATCCATTTTTATTGCCCAAGTACGCCCTTCAACTACTAACTCACGTGTCGTTTTTCCTAACTTTCCAAATAGTACCTGACGATACATTTCTTCTTGATCTTTTTGATACGCTCGATCGTTTTCTGCTTTTTCTTCTCTTAGTATCGTTTCTAATAGGAATGACGAATTTCTCATATTTTGAGTATCCACTTCAAGTATCTCAAAATTATTATAATCATCCCAACTTTCATATAACATTTCAATCGATTCATCTTCTACTTTTCTTCGAGTAATGATGTTTCTTGGTTCAGATTCAAGGTTATAAACAAGTAACTGATCGCGATTGTCACGAATGACTTTTATTAATGCATCCGTTACTTTTGTCATTTTTTCTCTATCGACTCTACGTTCAAACTGTTTTGCAAAATCATCCAGTTCGACTTCAGAATTTTGTGAATATTTTTGAATGGCTGAATAACACAACTTTAACCAATTTTCTTTAAGCAGACGTTTTTTTTCTTTTTGATTTAATAAATATTCTAATTCTTTTCTCGAATTTCTTAATTCTACTTCAAGCTTCCCAAGTAATTGATCATTAACTTTTCTTTCCTCTTCGGCTTGGTTCATTTCCTTTTTAAGTTCTGATTGGCGTACAATTATTTTTTCTGCTTCTTTAAACTCACGTTGCTGTTTTATTTTATCTGAAGTGATTGATTTATCGATAATTTGTTCCTTAATACTTTCAAGTTCTTCTTGTGTTTCAACACATATTTCATTTTGATAATCATTATCGATTTTTTGTTCTTCTACTCGAATTTCAAATTGTTTTATCTGTGAAACAGTTTGTATCACATCTCCCAAAATAATATAATAGTTATGGGCATATTGTTTTATTTCAGCTATTTTCTCTTCATTAATCTCTATTTTTAATATTGCCTTTAAATCAAATAACTTTTTTCGATATTTTTGTAACTCTGTTGCAGCCTGTTCTTTTTCATCTAATTTCATTCGTTCAGCTTCACTTTGAAGAAGCACTTTATCAGAGGTAGATTTATAAATTCGCAATAACTCACGTATTTTTTGTTCATTTGGATAGGAAGAAAAATCGGCTTCATAAGCTTCTATTCTTCGTTCTAGCGTTGTTATTTTTTGATTTATTATTTTCTGGTCTTCTCTTAATCCAAAAATCTCATTCTGTAAAACTTCAATTTTTCTTTTTCGTTCGGATTCACGACTTGTTTTCCCAATAAAAGATGCTTGATAATGAGAATTAGATTTTCCTTTTAAAATAGATAATTGATACGTACCATCTGGGTGAATAATTGGTAATGAAGGCTCACCACCTTCATTAATTTGAATGCTATTTAAAATATTTGTCACCATCTCTTTTATTTCAACAGACAAATGAGCTTCTACTTTTAAATAACGGGCTAATGTATTACTACCCTCTCCAAAAGTAAATGCTGGAGCAATAATTGACAAGTCATTTTCCCTCAAGGCCTTCTCATCCGCTGAAATAACCGCATCTAAAAGACCGCTGGCTCGTAGCGCTGACTCAATTCTATTCTTTAATTCTTCTTCTAGTCCCCCTTGGAAATCAATTGTTTCATAGAATGAGTTGAAAATGACACCTGATTGCATTAACATCTCTCGTGCCTTCCTGCGCAACTTCGTTCTTTCTGGTTCTACAAACTTTCCTTCTCGGAGTAACTCTCTTTCCTTTATTTTTAGACTTAATGACTCTTTGATTATATTTAAATCATTTTTTAGCGGAAGTATTTGACTTTCCACTGCATTAATTGCTACCCGTTTGGCTTGTTCTATTGGTGCTTTGACATCACTAAACTCAACCTCGCCATCATAGAGTTTACGAATCCTATACAATGAAAGATTTAAAGAATCGGATGGTACTTCAAATAAGGCTAATTCTGACCATTCAATCACCTCTTCTTGAAGCTTTTCTTTTCCTTCTTCTAAATTCCCTTCTGACTCTATAGCTTTACTTTTGGCAAGATCGAGTGCTTCAATAGCGTGAGAATGTTCCTTTTCACACTGTTTTACTCTCTCTTTTGCTAAGTTAATAGAACTAGCAAGTCCTTCAACTAAACTTAGATTATTTTCTAGTTCTAAAATAACTTTCTTTTTCCTTGTTAAATCAGCTACATATTTTTCTTCGCCACTGGATAAATTTTCAAAAAAATTTTGATGTTGCTTAACATAATTAAATCCACTCGCATTGTCTGTCAGCTCCATAAAATTCTGTTCTTGTTGCTTTCTTTGTTCCTCCAAGGATTTTTTAGTCTGTTCTAATCTCTGTAAACTATTTTCAAATTGCTTTTCATTTCTTTTAAATTGTATTTTCTTTCTTATTGCCTCCAGATTTAATTTCTCCAACTCTTTTTCTATATCAGCAACCATCCTGATTAATTCACTATGATTTGATATCGCTGTTCTTTCATACTCTTCACGCAATAAAGATAAATTTCGTTCTAATTGATTTTGTTTTTCTACCAAATTATGATTTTCTTCATCCAGTCTGATGATGTCTTGCTGACGCTTATTCATTGAATGAATAAAAGATTCATACTCTTGCTTATTTCTCAACCACATAGTAACCAATTGTCCCAATCTTTCTTCAAGATACTCTCGATACTTTATATTTACTTTAGCGAGTGACTTGAGTTCTCTTGCTAAGTTTATTTGATCCTCTTGAATACGTTCCATATCTTCAATTACATTTTTAAGGACATCAAGTTCTCCTTCTGGCAGTTCAGACATCGAGTTCAATAAAATGTCTGTCACTGCATTAGGACCCGATTTATCTCCTAATTTTGATGCTCTTAGTTTGATTAAGAGTTTTATCATTTCATTAAAATCTTCCATTTTAGTAAACTTAAAAATTTTCCTATTGATATATTCTCCATATGAAGAAGGATTATCAAAAAAACGAGCACCAATACCAGCTATTTTATTTTTTAAAACTTGTTTTGTTAGTGAAGAATAAGTATCATCTCCATTGTCTGTAATAAGATGAAAACCTTCAAGAGCTGGACTCGTTACTCGTGGAGCACCATTAATGGCAAAATACCAACGTGTTAATTTTGAACTATTGCCATTAGTGTTATTTCTATCAGCTTTCATTCCAATACCAGATGTAAAATATTCTTCAATTCCATCCGTGTTCAGACGTTTATATTCGAGAGTGATATAACCAATTCTATTATCAATTCCCAATATCTCTTTCTCTCCTAAAAGAATATCTCCCATTTTACGATCTGTTGATTGAAAGAACGGATCCATTCGCCTTGCATCAACCCGGCCATCTAGCAAAGGTGGTAATAGACTCACCATCGCCACCGACTTACCGCGCCCATTACTGCCTCTTAAAAATAACTTACCATCTGCAAAATCAAAAAAGAAGGATCCTGCATATTTCCAAAAGTTATGAAATCCAGCTCGATTTAACACCCACTTATTATTCATCCGTCTATCCCCTCAATTTCCCCAATGATCCGAACAAAAATCGGATAAATTGTTATTAATTCTTCCTCTTGGTCATCTTTAATGAAACAAATCTCTTGTAGTCTCCTTTTTAGATTTACATTGAGAAAATCAAATCCTTTTCCCCGAAACTCTACAGTCCAGTATTGATCATAAGATTTAATTAGCTGTTGAGAAATCACTTTCTCCCAAGCTGGATAAGTCAATATCTTTTCTCCTCTTGCATTTATTTCATGATTGTCTTTATTTCTTAAAATGCCTGCTAACTGTAAAATAATTTCATCTATTTGCATCCTAGTCGGAAATCCGGAAGAACGACTTGAATTTTTTTCACTAGATAAAAATGCCATATCTTTATAGAGTTCAAAATCATATTCTGTCTGTTCCCAAAAACTTTTTAGACTACGTTCATTCTCGGAACGACGCATATAAACAAATTCATCCTCCGATGTATAGCTGTTAAACGGGATTGCAATATTCTCAATTAATTGTCGATAAACACGTTGACGTAATGTTAATGTTTCTCGTTGTTCCTTTACTAGATCATTTTTAAACTCTACAAATGTCTGATATTCAATGAAATTATCAAAAATACGCGATTGATTGTTGAAAAAAAACTTACTAAAATCTCCTAACTCATACAAAGCATATGGCTGTTCTTCATCTTTGGAATATTTTGTATCAAAATCTTCTGTCATCCCATCCATTAATTTAATAATGCCCATTTCTGTCATTCTTTTCAACGCACTGACTAGTGATTTTCTGTGTGACAGCATTGACCAATCCAATGTTTCTTTATCGGGATAAATCAATACAATATCTTTTACAATCTCCCCTAAATAAAAAGATTCATCTGTCCTTTTTGTATCAATAATTGCCATTAGGAGCATTAAAAACACATACTCATTGACCTCTTTAAACTCATTAATCGCCATATACGGCTTCACTTCTAAAGGGATATGCCTCACCATTATAAATTCCTTTTGAATTGTAAGTTTTAAACCAAATAAGTCTTGTAAGATACGTGATACCTCTAGCTGCCTTTGTCGGATATCAAAATATAATTTAGAATACTCTTGTCGATAAATTACATAATTTTCAAATAAAGGTTGAATTAGTTTGAAAATAGATTCATCCACTTTTAAAGTTCCTCCTTCTTATAATTTATAATTTTTAGTGTCACACCTGGCATCGTTAAAGTACCATCTTCTGAGTAAATTCTAATTTTGGTTGTTTCATCTAATTCTACTAATATCTTGAATCCAAAAGCTGTATTTGTAATATGATCTTTATGAGTAATTCCACTGCTAATCCACTGTCGGATAATCCTTCTCAATTCTTCCTCCATCTGAATGTCATCACTTAGTTTTAAAGTTCCTTCTTTAAAATAACTTAAAATACGTTCCTTTTGGTGTGCTTCATCAGCGATTAAGGCTTCTCTAAGCTTCTTTCGATCTGCGGAATAACCTTTGGTGACTTGAACCTTTTTAGTAATAGTCCCTCCTTTATTACGCGATTGTAAATCAATCAATTCCGGTTGAGTTTCCCAAAGACTAATAAACTTATCACTATCGTAAGCGTATTGTTCACTACTATTTAGATGCTTCATATTCATCATTCCAAAAATAGAAACAAACATCTTTGCTGCTTCGTTTACATCACCTGCTTGATACATCCATTCAGCTATTTTTCGAAAATCAGATTGTCGATTTCGTTGCATTTTATGGCGATTAAAATACTGGACATCCGCATTCGAAAAAATTTGAATCATTTGCTCTGCTTGATTATAAATTTTATTGTACATACTGTTTTCCTGGTTACTAAACCAAATTTTAATATTATTGAACTGATCAAAAACCTGATTATTAAAATCAATCTCATTTATACTTTTTAAAGAAAAGGAAGCAATTTCTTTTCTATGCTTGATACGTGCATCTGATATATTTAACTTCGTTTCATCATCAATATTTTTAAGTGCAAGCCATATTTTCGATCGTTGTTTTTCTAATTCCAATACATAATCTTTTAAATAAACTAAAAAACTGACTTTTGTTTCAATGAATGATTCTGATTGTAAGACTCCCTTCGTAATTTCTTTATTTAAGTATCCAAAATAGTTAACGGTATTATCGTTATTCTCCTGAAAGATACGTTTTAAGTCCATGTAGTTTTTATAAATACTCGCTGAATCTAATAATTTTGGCATTCGTTCTAAAAGAGTCCGTATATCTCGTAAGTTATTCCCATTTAATTCTCCAATAAGTTCATCTACTCTTTGTTCAATTTCTTCAGATAATTCGACAATATCGACTGTGCGCGATTCAATCGAATATGTATAGTCATTACTATAAAAATCATCTAGCTTTCTTTTTTTAGCTTGCTCATTAATGACATTTAGATTGCCATAATCCCATAAGCGTTTTAAATCTAATATAAGTTCATCCTCAGTATAATTTTCAGGATATTTTCTTACCATGTATTCCCAAACATCATTTTTTTTCAGTAAGTAATTGGTTTGTTGATGCTCCATGTAAAAAAAATGTAAAATTAACCGATATCTTTTTGAATTCGTTACATTAAGAAATTTAAATAAACTCATTGCTTCATCACCCATCTGATATCCCCACTCCAATCACAATCAAATTTTATTCTGAAGTATTTAATAATATTTAAATCAGATAATTTTTTATCAAACTAATGTATCCGCTTACATTATAGTCATCACTATGTCTCTTTTGCAATAGAAATATATATGATTCGTTCAGTAATAGGCTTTTCAAAAGAAAATGGATAAATTAATTTAACAACTCATGAACTCCTCTCTTGAATTTGGAAATTATCCAGAATATTCATCGCATTTAACAAATCTAAATCATTTTAATTCAGTGATTTTCTCCTCAAAACAAAAAACACTTATCCATCCCTCCCTAACCCAAGGACATTGAATAAGTGTTGTTTGCTCATCACAAATTAATTGCTAACCGATGCACCATTACTTGCAATGACTTCTTTATACAAATAGTAACTATCTTTCTTATAACGATTCATCGTACCACCTACTTCGTCGCGATCGACATAAACGAAACCGTAACGTTTTTGGTAACCATTTAACCAGCTAAGTAAGTCAGTAAATGACCAAGTACAATAGGCCCACTACCAATGAATCATTTACTTTCTCATATAAATCAGCAACTACAGAATGTTCCATGTCTCTGAACATTCTTAATTCACTAATCGTAGTATTTATTGAAGTGTCTATAAAAACATTTATGAATAGCAGTCAATCCGTAATAATGCAAAATATTCATTCCATGGAAACCTTTTTAGGTTAAGCTCAACACTTCAGTTTTCAATGCTCTATGAGGTTTTCCATTAAGTAAAAGTTCGGAGATAACATGACGCACTGGATTAATATGAATTTATCAACCTAATTTACTATTCTATTTTTCTTTGTAACGATTCTTAAATATTAAATCTGGAAATATCATTAATATTTCCTCCTCTAAAGAATCCCAACTCTGGCTCTTCCAAGCTTCCAATTAGTACACTTCTATCTAGAAAAACATTCATTTTCTCACAACTAGTTTCTGAAATAAGTGAACATGCATGGCAGGCTGCTCCGTTTAGTGAGTCTCTCCCTTGAGATTCACTTTCAATACACACCGGATCAAAGCTACACCATTTAGCTTTTTCTAATGCTGCATTTAATAGGTCGAAAAACTTTTCTGGAACTCCTTGTTTAACGAGTCCTCCCAATGTTCCTTCCGAATCTGAGCTTGATGTATAAATCAATATTCCATACATTTCTTTTCCAAGTTCAGCTGAATAATATATTCTTTCCTTTAAAGAGGATGAAGAATAACCACTACTCATACTTAATTCTTTAATAAAAAGGTGAGATAGTGTATGAATAAGGTAGTACTCTGGATGAATGTAGTTTTCTTCATCTGAGAATCTTATATTGATCATTTTTTTATAAATTTTATTCGAAATTACTGAATCTTTAATTCTATAACTCCATTTTTTTATTTCTTCACTATTCAAGGAAAAGAAAATACCTTCTCCTAATGAGCGCATACCAACATAATAATTGTCTTTTCTACGTAGTGATACTTCCTGTGACATTCCTGAAGACTCTTTACCTTCTAAAGCTTGCTCTTTCATTAATTCAGAATCTGTAGTCTGTATCCTACTGTAGCTTCGAAGAGCACTAACTACCTCGAGTTGATGTACCAAAGTTATCCCATTCAATAATTTACTGTAAATATGACCAGAAATATCCTCGGAATTGAAAAGTTTCATTTTGAACCTCTCTGAATCTTCATCGTATTTTTCTTTTCCAGAAAGAACTTCAAACTCTGCCCTCCTATAATCCATTACTGTATCTGGATAATCATCACTCATCTCATTAAAAAAATTAACAGAAATTAGCTTTTTAACTTCATCAAAACTATATTCAATTTTTTCCGCTAATCGTGCAAGTATTTTATTTACCAATTCATCTTTATCAAGTTTTTCAATTCCTTTTTCTCTCGTGACTCCTCTTAACTCAGATTTCAAAGCGCTATAATACTCGCTACTCTCGATTAATTCGATTAATTTATTCTCTTTAAATGGTATATTGACTGAACTTGAGATATTAGGAAAAAAGAAGTTGTTAGCATTTCTAAGAAGTACGTGGACCTCTTCATCGCATTTAATTTTACTCTCTTCTTTTTTCCAAATGTATTCTCCCTTACAACTAATTCCTAATTTCTCTAGTTGTCGCGGAAATCTCTTTTCATCAAAAATTCCAGCTAAATTTCGGCTTTTATTGCATCTTTTACAAGAAACTACTAGATCTGAAATAGAACCTGATTGTGCTGTGCTTCCCAACGTAATTTCATGATTTTCATAACTATCATAGGCCATCCCCTCATGGACCCATTCTAACCAAGGAAAATCCTGCGCATGACCATGGCAACATGCACAGATTATCCGGACGGGAACAAGATCGGTTTTCCTTTTACGAACATCAATTGGCTTCTGATTAAAAGATTTGACCAAGCTTGGTATTCCTTTCGCCTCTACCAATTGACGCCACGAATCAATTTTTCTTAAACTTCTATCTTCTGGGGAAAAATACCACTGTGGGAATCTTTTTCCTACAACATTAACTTCATCTTTAAATGGCGGTTCAATGAAACCTTCAGCATCCATAGCTTTTTCTAGACGAATATCATGGACTTTTTCACATTTATTCACATTCCAATACTCCGAATCTGCTATCATGACAGATTGATTATTTATATCCATTAAAGCTCCTATACCAAATGGCGTTAAAAGTTGAGATCTTCTAACATTAAATTCTGGTTTATCTTTCTGCTTATACACCATAAAAAATCTCCTTAATCTATTATTTCCAGATATGCTGTATCTTCTACATTTCTCATTGTTCCCATAACTTTAGTAGCTTCATAATGCGTACTCTTATCCTCAAATGATCTAAGCAATAATTTCCCTTGAAATTCTTCTGCCTTACTTTTATATAAATAATATTTGAATAGTTCAGAAGTATCTTCTATCTCTTCAGCAATATCGCACCATTTATCACTAAAGCTATTAATTATCTTGCTTGCATCTTCTCTATATAATTTGTGTCTATCTTCACTGGTTTTAACACGTTCCATAAGATAATCATTTACTTTTTCAAGTGAATCCTCAAAATTTAAAATATTTTTTGCAGAATTATCGCCAGCCAATGAATCAATCGTATTCCTAAGCATTGCAACAATAACTCCTGCAACTCCTTTTTCCAGTGCAGGCACTGAAAAAGGAGTTACACTACTTGATTCGACAAATTTATATAAACTTTCATGATACGATTGAAATGTTTCATAATGAGATCTATCTCGGCTTCGAGAAGAATTATATAAAGTGCATACCAATCCTAAAGATTGTCTTCCTACTCGACTAGTCGCTTGAATATATTCTGAAGTAAGCTTAGGCTGCCCCACCACAAACATTGCATTTAAACGATCAATATCAACACCCACAGATAACATATTCGTTGCGATTAATGTATCTACAGCTTTCGAGTATCTTTCCGATCCCTTATATTCCTCTGTGATCCTATTATGTGGAATATCTAGTTTCTTTAAAATTGTAGGTATTTCTATACCAGGTATACGTGAAGTCAACTCCACGTTTGTATCGTCATTCATGAAACGTTTATTAGTATTATTTCGTCTATATAATTGATTGATATATTCCTTTACATCATCTTTAATCAATCCTGAAGCTTTTCCGAGTTCTCGAATACTGTTAAAGTATCCAGCCACCGTCCAATACAATTCTTCTTCATCCAAATTTAGGCCTAATTCTCTTATTGACTGTAACATCGAAGATAGTAGTCTAATTTCTGCGGTTACTTGTGATTTCCCTGTCGGCATAATTCCAAGGTATTTTCTCCCATATGCCTGTATATCTTCTTTTACAAAGAAGTTATCTGTTATATTTATTCCACTAGGTGGAAATTGAAAAACCTTTCTATCAAAAATTCCTTTTACCTGCGCATCAGCATTCTTGATTGTTGCAGTTGAAGCTATATATTTTGGAGCAATACTCCTATTTCCATTCTTAAAAATGTAATCAAATCCAGCTTCATATAACCCAACGATACTTCCGAGCGGTCCAGAAATCAAATGTAACTCATCTTGGATTATTAATTCAGGACGTCGATATTTTTCTGGATCGTCCGAACCAAATAAACTGGTTGTCTCTTCCTTTAAAGGAACTTGAGCGAATTTATCAACGGTACCAAAAAGTAACGTAGGTCTCTTCTTGTAGATTAATTCATCTACTACATAAATCGGTAATCCCTTAGAAAACTCACATTTCTTGTTCAAACATTTCATATTAAGATCATTTTTCTTTTCAATCTCATAATATCCCCATCTCCTTTTACTTTTAAAGTTTTTGTCATCAGGAATTATACTATGTTGTTCATGACACCAAGGACATTCCGAAACCTGAAATGTATTTTTTTTCTTCGCATAATCAAGATTTTTTTGTTCAACCATATTTCTAAAGTCCGCCTTAGCATCCTTTAGTTTATTTTGAGTTCCCTCTCCTATCCAAAGTCCAATACTAATTTCTGATTCTCCAAGATTGCCTTCTTTTCTTCTAATAAACTCTAACGCACAAATTAATTGAGAAGCCCTATCAAATTGTTGAGCAGTTAAAAGTCGTAAAGTATATCTCATGATTACCGTAACACCTGAGTAATTTTGATAGTTCAATCTTCTATAAATTACAACCGCTGCAACTGCAAAAAGGTACGCTTCCGTTTTACCACCACCTGTACTAACCCAAATCAAATCCAGAAGCTCACGATCAGAACTTTCTTCATTTAATATAGATTCTAATGAGTTTAATACAAACGCCAATTGAAATGGTCTCCATTTAAAGTTTGCAATTTGATAGTTCTTTGAATTATAGGCCTCTTCTTTTTCAACTGAGTTTTCTAGTCGTTGTAAGAGCATTGCCTCATTAGCTCTATTGAATGCCATAAAAGCATTTTTATCTTTTGAAAGGTACCCTATTGTTTTTTTCATACGTTGACTACAACTTTTACACTTTTCAATATTTTCCTTCGAAAGCTCCTCATATTCAGGTATTAATGTTTTAGATTCTTTCGAAATTGAATCAATCCATTTATCATATTGCTCAACAAATTGATTTAGTTTTTCTAGTTGCGCCTCGTAATCATTTCCAATATAACTTTCCGCATTCAAAACATCTATTGAAATACCATCAATATCAAAAGACATTGGACGTAATTCATAGTTCGGAATATATGACGTTTTTATTTCAGATACTTTTCCATGTTCTTTTTTCCAAACTGCAGATACACCTCTTCCAAAAGCATATGTCCTTTTATCTCTATATAAAAAAAAGTTCATAGCATCTTCTGAATTTAACTTAGATAAATCCGGGAGCTTGATATCTTCAGAAGCTTTAAACTCAACACTTTCTTGAGCCTTTATAGAGATTTCTGTTTGAAATAAGTGATTTTCCGAAATATTTTTTAAAACTATAGTTATTGCCGTCACAGTTTCCTCTTTAGCCACGTTGACTTTTTGTACTTTCGAAAATACTTGAAACATTTTTTTTTCTTCATCTAATAATAATTTTTTAGAAGAAATACCTTCTTCTAAAGAGTTCAATTTCACTTCAAAAAAAACTGGAACACGTTCAAAACAGCTCTTATTTTTATAATTAATATTTTTAATCTTTTTTAGTAAAAATAACATTTCCGAATCTTTAGCTTCATCATCTGGTTTTAGCTCATTTAAAAAATCAGATATGGTATCATCTCTATCCTCGAAGCTATCTTCATATTTAATTTTCGAGTTTTCTAGATCAAATTTAAAAAGCTTTTCAATATTCTTAACTTCTGAAAGAACAATTTTATTTTGTAGTTCTTCAAGTACCTCTTTCTTAGTTTGAATAAATGGATTCTTTATTTTTTTATAATAAGAGCTATGAATTTCGATATCTATACTCTCTTTATTATTTTTACAATAGAAAGTGATGCCCAGAGAAGACGGAAGAAAGCTATTATCAATTTCAGCAGATTCTTCTTCCTTATCTAAAAACTCTTGAGCTTCAATGGTTGTTTCTATATCTTCTGTCCAAGTTCCTTTTAATTCTCTAAAAGGATATAGAATACCGGTAATATATCTCGTTTGAGGTTTTTCAGAAATTATCTCATGCTCAATATCTTGAGTAATCCTTTCTGATCCTGGTCCTAATAATAATTGTGATATAGCACTAGAATACTTTTCTCTTACACCATTTTGTTGTTCTTTATCCGTAATTTTTACCATTAGTTTTTTCCTCCCAAAAACTTATTAGTCAGGTATCTTGGTACATTCTCTATATCTATGTCTTCAACTAAAATTACTTTATCCACCGAATAAGATCTTATTGAGCTATCTTTCATTATTTCATTTAGTTTCCTACCGTCAATTGAGTCCATAAGTCTATCTCTTTCATAATTCAAATTCTTCTTTACAATGGCGCTTGCATTATAATACTTATTAGGTTCATTGGTTAATTCAGAATTTTTCGTGAGTAATCCAATATAATGAATAAATTTAGAATCTCTAGGGAGAATCGGCATTTTATCAATTGAGGACCATGACCCATAAAAAGCTATTGACTTGTCTACCGCACCTAGTTTATCCATTCTTTCTTTGAATTGAGTTGGAGTAACTCCTCTTTTTTCAATGTATTCAAGGAGAATATTTTTCCAAAAAAAATCATTCTTTAAGTTTTCATCAAATCTACTATCAGCATTTTTTTCATTTATGAAGTTATATTTTTTAAATTGTTCTCTATAAAAAGCATCAGAATAAGGAATGTCAAACTCAACAATATTTTGCCCATTTTGTATATTATTTACATCAATTTTTTTACAAAAATTTTCTTGTAAAATAAAAACTTTCCCAAACTCAGTACCAAAAATATTTTTGCCTGACTCTAAATCTATCCCATAAACAACATTGACAAGTTGTTTTTCACTTTCATTCTCTGTTCCAGAAGTAGTGACGATTAAATTATCTAGTAAATTGGCATATTCTTTTCTGGGATCACCTTCTTTATCAAGTTCATCATATAACATCTTTTTATCGAAGTTATTATTCATTTGTATTTCTCTCTCTGTTTTTTCATAATATTTATTAATTGCTTTTAAATATGCCGAATCCCGATCAGAGTAACTATTATCTAAAGTATATAAACATTGAATTATTCTTTTATCTTTTTTTAATGAGTACGTGAGATATTTCTTTTGAAAATCCGGAAAAACAACAAAAAATTTATTTGTTAGATAGCTTGATATCCATTTTTTTCTATCTCTTGCATACGGCGAAAGCAAGATAACGCTATCAAACATTCCATACAGATCTTCATGTATCGTTTCGCTGTATGGCAGAACAGTTAACATGTCATCAGTCATATAAATTTTTTTTGCTTCTTCAACCATTTCATCCATTACAACAAGAGCACATTTGTCTCTATTTCTTATAGTTTCGATTATTTTTTTATTTTGAAAACCAAATCTATTACAATAGATATCATATAAAATACCGGAAATTTTTTCTGACTCTTCCAAATTAAACTTTTCCATGTATTCTGATACAATTATCATTTGTTGCTCAACGGTATTGGAATACCCAATTATTTGATTGTAATTCATTTTCAAAAATCGTTTCAATAGTCTATCCAGATACTTTAATCTAGGGGATTCACTAATATCTCTTATATACTCATTGAGTTCTTCTATCGCTTTCTCAAACTTCTCATTACTTGACACAAATTCAAATGAAATTTCTATTTTCTTAAATTCTTCCGATTCAAGCCAGCAAAATTCTTTTCCCATCTTCTTCAAAAAGTTAACTTTTGATTCATCCATTACTGACGGAACACTCGAAAATACTGTCATCGGAATACCAAAATCATCACACGCATCTTCAAGAGTAAATAAATTTGAATATTGTCCATTCGAAAACCATTTGTCTCCAATAACATATACTCGTTTTTCTAATACATTGCCATCATTTTCATCTAAATATTCTATAACAGCGCCTACATTTGATGAAAAAATCACCATAGGTTTCTCTGCAAAATTAGAATGTGGTAACTGCTCAAAAACTATTGTTTCCTTCAAATACTTTGCAATACAAAATTCACCTAAATATGAATATCTGCCATTAATATTAAATTGGACATTCATAATTTCATTTAATATTTTCTTCTCTAAAAGTACTATTACGCTATATTCATTTGTCCAGCTTATTGAAGAGAGTCCTAATTGTTTTCCAAAATCTTCTTTAGTATTTCTAACTTTTCTTCTCTTTACATCCGATACAACACTGGCTTCATTTTCAATTACACTTTTTTTTAAAATTCGAGTAACTGGATTTTTCTTCTTGTATTTCGGAATTAACCTATAATACCCATCCATTTTGTCTCTACCTTCAAAAATATAGTATTCCTTTTGAAATAAAATATTAGTTCCAATATCTAAATTATCTATATTAATTTTTTCACCGTTCGAAATATTTTTGTAACTAACCATCAAACAGATCAATAAAATCAATTCTTTGTAATAACTAGAATTTAAATACTGATATGCATATGATTCGCCTAGAGTCTCACACTCTAAAAAGTCATTTAATACTTTCCTCAAATTTCTTGAAATATATCCAAAGGGATTAGTTGATATTAGAAGTTGCATTACAGCATCCATATTACCTGCTCCTTTTTTATACCTATATCTAAAATTATACACTAATTTACGCCTTTATTCATAACTATCTTAATTATCATGTCAATAAATTCACTTTAACCTCTAGTAGGCTTGTTGCAAACCTGGTATAATTAACACTGAGGTGAAATCATGTTAAACATTATAGACCTGTTTTCTGGTGCCGGTGGACTAACTGAAGGTTTCAGGAAGGAATCTTTTAATCTACTTGCACATGTTGAAATGGATAAATCTGCAAGTAAAACATTGAAAATTAGAGATGCTTATTACTACTTAAAAAGCACAGGTAATTTAACTAAATATCGTAGCTATATTGAAGGGGAAATTTCATACGATGAATTTTTGACCGAAATTCCTGAAAAGATTGCTGAAAAAGTAATGAATATAGAAATATCAGAAGATACATTACCAAAAATATTCAAACAAATTGATTCACACCTAGATTCAAATAGAGTTCATGGTATTATCGGTGGACCACCATGTCAAGCATACTCGACAATTGGTCGAGCAAGAAATGCAAAAATCAAAAAAATCGATGAACGTATTTATTTATATAAGTACTATTTAAAATTTCTAGAAAAATACAATCCTGATTTTTTTGTATTTGAAAATGTTAAAGGATTGATATCTTTTAAAGATTTAGACGGAAATAACCTCTTAGATAAAATAAAACATGACTTTACAAATGTAATCTCATCGAATCATTATCATATACAGATTAAATTGATTAATTGTGCTGACTTTGGCGTTCCACAAGTAAGAGAAAGATTATTCATTTTCGGATATAAGACTTCTATGAAAGAATTTAATTTTTTCAAAAGTTTAGAACAATTTCAAGAAAAACCTCCAATAATCAATGAGCTGTTTTACGATTTGCCTAAATTAAAGGCTGGAGAAACAAAAAATAAATATTCAAAATCTCTTCCTTCAGACTATGTCTTAAAAAATCTAAGAAGTGCTGAAATTCCTTTAAGCCAAAATATTTGTCGTCCTAATAATGAAAATGACTTGAAAATTTATAGCATTGTTGCAAAAGAAAAGAAGAAAGATAGAAACGTGAAATATTCTGATCTTCCACCTGAATTAATCACACATAAAAAATCAGATATTTTCTTAGATAGATTCAAAGCAATAAATGGCGCTGGATATAGCCATACTGTGGTTGCTCACATCTCAAAAGATGGTCATTATTATATTCATCCTGATGTATCCCAAAATCGTTCAATCACTGTTCGAGAAGCAGCAAGGATACAAACATTTCCAGATGATTTTTATTTTGAAGATTCTAGGACTGCCGCATTTAAACAAATAGGAAATGCGGTTCCTCCACATTTTTCAAATATTATAAGTCAAAATATTCTGGAAAATCTATACAAAAAACAATAGAAAAGTATTTTCAAGCTATTAAACAAAGAGTTTTATCTTTAAATATTTTTTAGAATTTCCATTCATGATTTATCCAACGAACTTGAAAACGAGATTAATTATTAAGTATTCTTTTCATCGATTCTGATATCCCCTCTAGATACTTTTCTCAGTAAGAAGCGACTCGTGTGAACGAGTCGCTTCTTATGTAACCTTTGAGAAGTGAGGAAGTCACTACACAAAAATCCCTTCTATAGCATTTTTCAAGACCACGAACCTCCCAAGTCCTCTTTTTATTCTCCCTTACTCCTAAAATCACATTTTATACTCTATTTTAATTATACTATCTTGTAACTCAGTCATCTTCCCCTTGTTCTTGAATATATTTTCGATTTAATCTTAGCCGTACATACATAATATCCTTTTGTCCAAAATATACGGTCTCCATAATTACCTTTCGAATTCACATTCCTCTCGTGGATAAAATCATTACTTCTTTCTTTTAAATAGTCCATTTCTCAAGGACGGCTTAAACTTAGGTCTTTCCTGACTTTGGTGCTAACAGTAAGAAAGAATCATATTTGAGTGTTTGATAATGAAAACAACCAAAGAGAAATAAAATAGTATTTTGTATGGTATCTTTCTCTCTTTTAAGCTCATCCCTTCTTTTAAATATCTCTTCAGCACTTATCGATTTGTTTTTCCGGAGGTCTCAAATGTTCGATCATCCCTCGCAAGGACAAGTGAATCATGAATTGGTTGTAATATTTGGAATTTCCCAACTAATTAAAAGAATCATTCATGAAATTCACAAAGTTTGATAATAGATTCTCATAGTATCATTTTATTGTTCCTGGATGTAAATGAAAATAACAAGCAATTTTTGTGAATTTCCAACCAACATCTCGTTTTTCTTAACCCTATTAATTATTTTCTATTTTCCTAATGGACTAACTGAATATTGTTTACTCGGAATGACGTAAGAGATAGACTCCCTAGTATGAATGGTAACATTTTTATTTTATCCAGAATAAGAGGTTGGAATGAGCGATTACCAGCAACTACTCTATAATTTTGAACAGCTTGGCTTGTATCGAATGAAAGAGTACTTTCCAAATTATTTAGAGCTTATGAATAACCAATCAATTCCTTTTACCGAAGCATTTTTAGAATTAACGAATCAAGAACTTCGATATAAAGATGAGAAAAAAATTGAGCGTGCCTTGAAAAAGGCGCGTTTCCCTAAAATAAAGCGAATGGTGGACTTTGATTTTGGCTACCAACCGAGTATCAATAAGCAACAAGTGCTTGATTTACAACACCTTAGTTTTTTAGATAAACAAGAAAACCTTTTATGTATAGGTAGTCCAAGTGTTGGTAAAAGTCATCTAGCAATTAGTATAGGAATCTGTGCTTGTGAGCAAGGCGTTCGAACTTTATTTATTAATTGTCATGAATTTTTATTGAGGCTACAAAGTGCCTATGAAAATAATACGATTGAACGAGTAATGAAACGATACGGCAATTATGATTTACTAACCATTGATGAGATTGGCTATTTACCCATCCATCGTCAAGAAGTAGATTTACTTTTCCAGTTGATTAATACACGATATGAATGTCACTCAACGATTTTTACGACCAATTCCACCCTTTCAAACTGGAGTGAAATCTTTCGAAATCCCACTGCGACCGCAGCTATTCTCGATCGACTCGTTCATCATTCACAAATATTTAAAATTACTGGAAAATCTTATCGTCTTCGAGATCATTAAGAAAACTTACAATTTTAAACAATCCTTGACATTTCCTACAAAATTTCATACCCATACTCATCATAATCATTTCTTCGTCTTATTTTCCAAAGACCTAAAAGCATTGTTATTTAGAATTTCAACAGTTTCCATTGCTCCACCTCCCGTTATTTCTTATGAATTGTTTCCTCATTTGTTTTTTAAAAGATAGATTTCATTCAGATTCACTGCCCTATTTAGCCTTTTAGACAATAAAAAAGCAGGCAATATAGAATGAGCCGCTATCATTTTTAGTAAAAATGACACATCTTCTTCTGAGTTTTTGCCTGCTTTACCAATTACAATCCTTATTTTTCTAGTCCCATAGTAGTACGGTTTGGATTAGGATGCAAGTAAGGAACTTTTGATTACTTTACTATTTCCTTTTTCAATAAAAAAATATGAAATAGTAAAGTTTCAACATTTCAAATCCAATTCAGTCTTAGTTAAGCTTCATAGCGCTAAGTTTAATCGAATCGTATAATACTACCTAATAAATATTTCTATTAGACTAATTTATGAGTCAGAATCAAAATTAAGTAGTAAGAAACAACTCATATAAATAGTTGTCTTGTAACATAGATAAATTGAAAATATTATCTATGACAGAAAAAGCTTCACTCATAGGTAAGCGAGTAGTTTTCCATCCCATTCCGTCTGTCACCCAAATAAAATCGACATCATCTTTTGAAGTATGAATGAGTTGATTCAAGGTCGCAAACTCTCCACACACCGATTTTAATTTTGATCCTCCACCGCCATAGTAATTCGTTTCAATAACATAAACTTTATGAATTTGTTTATTATAAACAGCAATGTCAAATCGTCTTGCAGATTTATCTACTGGTACATTAATCCCCCAGTGATCCTGCATCCATTTAGATGTCGCTTGTATCTGAAATTCAAAGCCTAATTCTTGACATACTTTTGCTACGTTACGTTCTACAATACTTTCCATTGTTGTTCCACTTCGATTTTTACGTGCATTTGAATCGAGTCCTGCTTCAACTCCAAACACATAGTCTACTAAACTTTTAGTTGCATTTTTCTCTAAAAATTCAAACAAACCTGATTCTTCCATAAAATCAAGATAGGTGTCAATATGACTGATCTCAATATTCATAAAGTCAATTTCTGTAAAAAACATATTGTTTTCTTCATCAAAAGATAGTACATCTATATTTCCTTCTCGACAAGCAATTAAAACAGGTATTAACTCCAATAATTTCGGTTGTTCCAAAAATAATTCCTGGGCACAAGAGCGTATATTTTCTTTTCCAATTAAGTAATTTAATGTATTTAATCCTAATTCAATTTTTCTTGTATTTTTTATTACTTTATCCCAATTAACATAATACTGTGGTGTTCTATTTGTCGGACTTAGATTTGAAAAAAAGTAATCAACCTTATTTTCAGTGGTATTGTTTATGTAACTTGAAAAATTCATCTTAAGAAACTCCTATCTTCTTCTAATTAGTCACTAGTATTTCAGAAACTTTTCCTCTACTATTGGCTTTCGCTCCTATCATACGATGAGCCTGAATTCGATTTACAAAAAAATCGCTATATAAGTCATCGAAAAAATGATCCTCTATATCGTTATTTTTAGGATCTGAATTACTTAGAGCAAATTTAACACCCCTAGCATTAATTTCTTTACAAAAATTTGCTAATTGAATTTGACTATTATCATTAAAGTTAGATTTCGCATAACTCGTAAATGAGGACGAAGTACTTAGTGGTCTGTATGGTGGATCGAAATAGAACAGTGTCTGCTCATTTGCGTACTCTAGAGTTTGATCATAATTACAATTTAATATGGTAACATTCTCTAATAATTTGGACACACCTAAAATATTCTCCTCTTTAAATAGATTTGCTTTCTCTCTTTTACCAAAAGGAACATTATATAGACCTTTTGAATTTACTCTATATAAACCATTAAATCCTACCTTATTTAAAAACAAAAAATACGATGCCTGGATAATATCCAATGAAACATTTTTTTCACCTGATATAGAGTGATTATATTTCCCTCTAATATCATAAAAAAATATTGACTTTGATTCTAAATCTTGTAAAGAATTATATTCATCTTGTATTCTTTTAGCATTCTCAATAAATTGTACTGGTTGTTGCTGGATCACTTTATATAAGTTAATCAATTCTTTATTAATATCAGAGATTATTACTCGTTTAAAATCATACTTTTGGATCATATAAAAGAAAAAAGAACCTCCACCTAAAAAAGGTTCTATGTAAGTATCCATCTTTTCAATTTTTATTGATTTTAGTATCTGCTCTTCAATGACAGGTGCTAATTTACTTTTACCTCCAGCCCATTTAACAATAGCTCCATACTTTTCATATCTATTCATTCTTAATATCCTCAATTCTTTTTACAGCAATTTCAAGAAAATCTTGTTCTATGTCAATTCCAATTGCTCTACGCTTTAATTTTTTTGCTGCAATAAGAGTCGTTCCACTCCCCACAAATGGATCTAGAATAATTGATTCCTCATTTGTTGACGCCTCAATCATCCTCTCCATTATTTCTAATGGCTTTTGAGTAGGGTGTTTCCCATGCACTTTTTCACTTTTTCTGGTTGTTGAAGTCGTCCAGACGTCCTTCATTTGTTTTCCACCATTTTGTTCTTTCATCAACCTATAATTAAAGTAATGTTTACTTTTTCTATTTTGCTTGGCCCATAAGATTGTTTCTGTGGAATGTGTAAACATTCGACATCCTAAATTAGGAGCAGGATTCGTCTTTTGCCAAGTTATATTATTCATTATTTTAAATTCAAATTTATTAAGTAAATAACCCAGCGTATAAATATTATGCATTGTCCCAAATAACCACAAACTACCATCTTTTTTTAAAATTCTTTTAAATTCAAGTAATATTTTTGTGTAAAATTCTTCCATGGACATTGACTCTAATTTATCCCACTCTCCCTTATCAACAGAAACCATCTTCCCATTTTGGCAGGTAATTCCCCCATTAGACAAAAAAAAGGGTGGGTCTGTCATAATTACATCAATACTGTTATCATCGAATTCTTTCAACTTCTCTAAAGTATTCGCTTGTATTAAAGTGATTAAATTATCTTCATATACTGTACTCAAATTTCTCTCCCCCCTTATCTATTATAACTTTCTTAAGTTCTAAAAGTAAGAGTATTTAATTCATTATAATAATTCTAAGTGATAGTAAATTATTTTTTTAACTATTTACGAATATAGTCAGTAGGAGATTTCATTAATTTTATTGAAAAAGGATGATTCTAAATGACCAATATTTTCTATCAAGAAAAAAAAACCATACTAATATTAGACGATACTTTACTCTTTTTAAAAAAGATGAAAAGTGATTCAATTGATATGATTTTTGCTGATCCTCCATATTTTTTAAGTAATGGTGGTTTTTCCAATTCAGGTGGAAAAAGAGTCAGCGTAGATAAAGGTGAATGGGATAAAATTGATTCCCTAGAAAAGAAACATCGATTTAACTCTGAATGGATTAAAGAAGCGAAGAGGATTTTAAAACCAAATGGTACAATTTGGATAACAGGAACTTTTCATAATATTTATTCTGTGGGCATGGCTCTAGAAGAGCAAAAATTCAAAATTTTAAACAACATTACCTGGCAAAAGACAGATCCTGCTCCTAATTTATCTTGCCGAATGTTCACACATTCAGCAGAAAATATTATCTGGGCAAAAAAAGGAAAATATAGCCAGCACTATTTTAATTACAATTTAATGAAGAAAATCAATCACGATAAACAAATGCAAGATGTTTGGCTTGGCCCCAAAACCCCAAGAAAAGAAAAAAAATATGGAAAACACCCTACTCAAAAGCCAGAATATCTCTTAGAGAGAATTATTCTGGCTTCAACGAAAGATTCTGACTATATCCTAGACCCTTTTGTCGGTTCTGGGACTACTGGCGTTGTTGCAAAAAGATTGAATAGAAAGTTCATCGGTGTTGATTATGAAAAAAACTACTTAGAAATTGCCAAAAATAGAATTTTGTCTATTGAATAGTTTTACTCATCTACAACTGAAAAAATCCATTTTATCCACGATTCAACAGTGCTTACTCTTCGTCTTATCGTTTCTGTTCCAATATTCTTTTGACTTTCTTTAATGACTTTAAAAATATAGTCTTTATCAAATTTTTGATTATTCTTAATGACACTATCAAACGACAATTTAAAAACTTTGAATTGTAATATATCTTGGATGATATTTTTATTTCTATTATTATTATTATTCATTTTTTGAATTCTCTTGCCTGCGGGGGTCAATTCATATTCTTTCGTATCATTTTTTATAGCATATCCTAAAAATCGTAGCACATCGATATAATACCTCGATTGTCTTTGATCAAATTCATATCTCTGGGCTAACTGTTCTAAATTTGTTGATTCTTGAATAAATTCCAGAACATCTAATATTCTTGTCATGCTGTTAGCCTGTGGAAATGGAATATTTTTGGTGTTTTCTAACATCGCACTGTTATAACTAATTGATTTTACTTCTTTGATATTCAAATTTAGTGATTTATTAATAATAAAATTCACTTGTTTTATTTTTTCTATACTGTTGTATTCATCTAGACAATTAAATTTGAATATGTGGAAACTAAAAATATCGTCTGCATAAGTTAAAAAAACTGGTAGTATTTCTTTTGTTGTCACTAACTCATTATAAACTCGATAAGGATAGTAAAGTTGTCTAATATGGAAGTCTAATGGAAGTTTATTTTTTGCTTCAATAATTACTATCTTTTCAGCATTTTCATAAGAACCATCTATTTCAATTTGACTGCCTTCAACTCTAAAATCATAAAACTTATTTTTCCTTTCCTTTATCCTATAATTAATAACTCCTGATCCCATCCTGCCAGATAGTGTCAATACAGAAGAGGGTCCCTCTACACTAGTTTCCATTAGCTGATCTATCATTCCCGAAAAATGAGCAACATTTAGCATTGTACTTTCACTTGTTATAGGGAAATTATCAAAAGACCTTACAAAGTCAGGTAACACCACTGTTTTCGGCTTGATTTCTTCTGTCTTTAATTTATGATATGCATTGAACTTTCCAATTATATACGTTCCCCTCGTGTTGGGAAGTATACTTAATTTATTGTTTCTAAAAAGAAGTGGGAGATTAGCTTTATGATCGAACTTTGTCATTAAACGAGGTTCTCTAAATTCTTTAATCTGATTCGCACTTATTTCAAACACACCATTTGATTCTATTTTGCTAACTATATCGTATTTTTCGAATAGAGATTTCCAAGCAATATCTACTTTATTTTCTTTAGTCACTTCACATTTCTCCTATTTATTGATATTATTTTATCGATGGCATACTATTCAATGATATAGTTTAGCCAGTCTACTTGGCGTATCAATCAGAACTCACCGAGTAAGAATATAACTTTCCACTCCATCTATCTGCTTCATTTATTGGCTCTATACTTTCTAGTGTTGGTAGAAACTTACCAGCACTTTTTTTGCATAAAACTAAACAGACACCTTGAAATCCGTTAGAATAAAGTCGTCGAAAACCAAACTAAAGGAGTGTTCAAGATGTCCAGTACTCATTTTATCAGAGAAATCCTAGATATTCTAGACTTTAATATTCTTTTTCCTAAAAATGAGGCTACCGAAGGACTAGGTATTTATTCAAAAGAAGCCTATAAAGGGGAAGTATGTCATGTTTTCAATGGTGTCTTTTCTTATCATCCACATGCTTGTTTAAAATGCGGTGAACACACACGGTTATTAGATATCTTGGAAGAGCGACGAAAAGTAAGGCTTGAATCTTATTTTTAACGATATTCATTGAACGATCGAAACCAAGTAAAAATCGTTGTGACTGACTTTTATGCTCCTTATATTTCTTTAACAAAAGAGCTTTTTCCTGAAGCGAAAGTATTATTTCATATTGTTCAACTCATTGGAAAGTCTTTTCAAAATCATCGAATTGCGATTATGAAACGATTTTCTCAGTCTAACAAGCGTCGTAAATACTAAAAAAAATATTTGAAATTGCTTCAAAAGAAAAACAACAAAATGAAAGAACGGGTGCGTTTAAAAGATTATTGAATCAATTGTAAAGGGCGGTAGTAAATTGGTTCTTTCCCAACTTTGGTGCAATCTCGTTGTATAATAAAAGAAAAACGAAGGGATTGAAATGACATGGATTTTACTTGTTTGTTGGAGTTTGAAGGATTAGATATTAATGAAATGGAGAAAAAAGAAGCATCTTATGAAGTTCATTGTACTTTAAACAATAAAGAAGCCAGATGTCCTAGTTGTCAAAAAAATTCAACAACAATCCGCTCTTACTATTCTCGTAAAATTCAAGATCTTCCAATGAATGGAAAAGAAGTCTATTTAATTATTCGATGTCGCAAATTTCAATGTAAAAACAATCAATGTGATAAAAAAGTTTTTGCTCAAGAAGTAAATTTTACGCATTCACATTCAACAAAAACAATCCGGTTGGAGAATTTTGTTTTAGAAACGGCTATTCATACAAGTTTAATCGAATAAACCATCATTTTAAATAAAATAGGAATCAAAACGAGTAAAAGTTCAATTTCCGAGTTTCTAAAAAAAAGCAATGAAAGAGTTAAGACAGACCTAAGGTTCAATTGTTTGTTTAGATGACTTTTCGCTAAGAAAACGTCATACTTATGGTAGTATTTTGATTGATTATCAATCAAAAAAAGTCATGGATTTACTCCCGTCACGTTCACAAAAACATGTTTCAGACTGGCTCGCTATTTTTCCTAATATTACTTTTGTCATTCGTGATGGATCAACTGCTTTTCGGAACGCCATTTCTACAGCCTGCCCGGATGCCATTCAAATTTCAGATCGATTTCATCTCTTAAAATCATTAACAGACCATGGAATCGCAGCAATTCACTCTCTCATTCCAGATAAAATAAAAATGTCTTCCTTTGATAGTAGACCTTCCACCTCTTACATCCAACCGATTAAACAGTATTCAGATAGTCAGTTAAGGAAACAAAAAATGATTACTCTGGTGAAAGAAAAACGAGAAATCGGGTGGAATTTCACACAAATTGCTCGTTATTTTCATCTAGATCCACGAACAGTCAAACGATACTGTGAGAATCCATTATCGAACTTAGTGAGTTCTATAAAGAAAGAACGCTATACCAGACTTGATGAGTTTCATGAATTATTCTTTCAATTAGCTAAGAAGTTCCAGACACTACAACCACTTTATGACTCACTCGTCCTTGCAGGGTATGATCGAACATTTGATACTTTTCGAAAAACATATCGACAAGTACTGAAGAAACAACAAATAACTGGAAAAACGGAAATGAAGGTTCATAAACGTTCAATAAAAGTGCTCCTATTCAAAAACAAGTTAGACTGGGACTCATTATCATTTGTTAGTCTCAGAGTACTAAAAGAAAATACGAAACTTTTATCGATTATTGAGTTGGTTATTTCTTTTCGGAAAATCTTAAACGATACAAGTTTGATGGCTCTTGACGATTGGATTCATTGTGTTCGAAAAAATGGAAATAAAGAATTGAATGCCTTCGTCAACGGCCTTGAAAGAGATAAAGATGCCGTACAAAATACTATTATCTTTCCTGAACTATCAAATGGATTAGCTGAAGGTAAGATTAATAAGTTGAAAACAATCAAAAGAATCATGTTTGGTCGTTGTCATTTTCAAACACTCAAATTAAAAATGATTCTTTCTGACTGCTAACACCAAAGTCAGGAAAGAACCAATTTTAAACCGCCCTTGACATGTTCGCCAATTGATTGAAAATTCTTTTTTAATATGATTAATAGATTTATCGTGATTATTTCGTAAATTTCTGATAGTATCAATATCGGTCATTGTAAGCATTGCCTTTCTTACCTCCAGTTAAAGTGTCGTAACTATAATTTAGAGGAAATTCAGGTTACCTACAATGATTTTTTTATTGCAGAGTTGTGTATTTTTGGGTTGCAACACTATGCACTTTTATTTTGCATTAAACAGTAGTGAATAACTGGCCACAAAGACGTGAAGATTACTCTTGAAATTTACTCTCACGTTATACCTGAAGAAAAAGAAAAAACTGCTGCAAAATTTGCTAATTTTGTAGGTTTTTAAAAAGGAGGAAAATAATGAATAATATTTTCAAGTTTGCTACAAGTGAGCTATCACAAGATGCTTTACTATGCTATTGGTTTAATTTTGCAACAAAGAAGCATTTTGACGAGTGTATTCCGGAAAGAACGAGTGCTCAAGAATTACTTGCTACAATCATATCTAAATGGACAAAAATACCGATTGATTATTCGACAATCAAAGTAAATAAAATTACGAGGCAGTTTAAGCATATCGATGTCCTTTTACAAGTTAATGATAAATATTTAATTCTGATTGAAGATAAAATGTACACTAACGAACATACTGATCAGATTTCTAGATATATAGAAGAACTAGAGAAATATGGTGATTACATGGGAGATAAAGTTATTATTCCAGTATATTTTAAGATGATAGACCAAACAAATGCCGATAAAGACATATATTGTTTAATCAATCGTGAAATAGTTTTATCTATATTAAAGAAATATACATTCAACAATTATACTCTACTTCAAATGTTTAGCCAGAATCTATTAAATATAGATGATGCAACAAATAATTTTTCTAATTATCCCATTTCAGAATGGAATTACAATCATTACTATGGTTTTTTCTCTTCATTACATAAGGACGAAAAATATATTATTAATATTCAATATATTCCTAACAAAAATGGAGGCTTCAATGGAAATTGGTTCAATTCAAAACCAATAAACATAAAGGGAACACATGAAATTTATCTCATGTTATCAGGTCCTGAAATGAATGAAAAGGACCTCATTTTATCATATCGAATATCATACTATCCCCTAATGAATATTGATGAAGAAACAGAAGAAAATCTATTTAAGCAAATAGAAATAATAAGAAAACAAATCTGTGATAAACTCAAAGGTTTTGATAGGAAAGGTTGTCCTAGAAAAATACCTGCACGACATAAGAAAGTAACTGATATAAAATCAGATAGAACAATCACATTAGCTAAAACTCAAATTAAAATAGATGATATTCTTAGATTAAAAAATCTAATTAAAGAAAATAATGAGTTTTTAGATAAAATCGTAGCTAGCTTTGAATAAATGCACAGACCTCACCTAATAATAGACAAAAAAAGCTAGAAACCCTATACATCAAGGTTTCTGGCTACTATTAAAAGGTTACCCCACAGACCCTTCCAGCAAAAGGTTAGCTTTTTCCAGAGCTTCTGATAAGCTCTAATCGTTGATATGACAGCATTCTAGTTTTTCAAAGAATGCTACGAAATTCTGATAATTTTTATTAATTGTAGTTAGTTTTGATTTAGTTTCAAACTGTTTTAATTAGAAGAATATGGATATTTTGGATTTTTTTAGTAAGAAAATTGCGAGCTGGAAAGAATACTAAAAATATGATGCAGACTAATTTATATTATGAGTCTGTTTTTCTATCCATCAAATATAGGCAACCAGATAAACTATTCTTTATCTATCAATATGTTATTGTATGTTATCTGAATCTATTGGATAATGTATATATACATTAACTGATGGAGGGATAGCATATGAATCAAAAAATAAATGAGCTGTTATCAACTGTTCTTATGGAGAAAAATATTTCATTTTTGATAGGAGCCGGTGCTTCGTCACCCTTTTTCTCATCATTAGGTAATTTAGAGAACATCTTAACAAATGAGAATATTAATGAAGATGGGAAAAGGTTAATCAAAGCACTATTTTACGATGCTTCTATTGCTAATAATATATATTTAGTGGAACACTTGCAAGATCAAGTAATCAGTAATGATGAGAATAAAGAGATGATGCTTTCAATCTTAATAGAATATAAAAGATTCATTCACAATATTCTTGAATATATGAAAGTTCGGAATAGCCGTGTTTCACCTAAACGGACCAATATCATAACTACAAACTATGATCTTTTTATAGAAGCAGCAATTGATGATATTTTAGAAGATAATCCTAGAGTTCATTTTAATGATGGAACTAATGGATATACAAAAAAGATTCTACAAACTGATAATTTTAATAAGACTTTATTATACTCCGGCGTATTTGATAACTATTCAAATGAGATGCCAACGATAAATTTGATAAAATGTCACGGCTCAGTTAACTGGCAAACCTACTATTCTAATGATAACAAAAAGAGAATTCAAGTTAGCTCTTCAATTAGTATTATACAAGAATTAAATTCATTAATTGATTCCTTGTTCGATGACATAGAAGCATTCACATCTGGTTCAGAAGATTTAAAAAACTGGTTACCAACTATCGATGACTTATTTGAATTGATAAATGAAGAGAATTCTGAAAATATAAAAGAAGATATTAATTTGATAGGTAATCATTTTTCTGAAGAATTAAGTGAGATAGTCAACAAACTTGAAAAAATACAGATTGTTTATCCTACTAAAAAGAAGTTTGAATCAACATTAGTAAATGAATATTATTTTAACTTGCTACGTTTATTAAGTTACGAACTAGAAAAGGAACAGTCTACGTTAATTGTTTTTGGGTTTTCTTTCTATGATGAACACATTACAGAAATAGTTCAAAGATCACTAAACAATCCAAATTTGTTAGTTATTATCTTATGCTTTTGTGATAAAAGTAAAAATGAAATTATTTCAAATTTCAACTTCACTTCAAATACTATTCCTAATAATATCAAATTTGTCACTCCAAGTGATTTTATTATTAAAACAGTAGATATCGAAACTTATAAAGAAGAAACTGAGGATGAAGACTTATTGGCAAGTAATATTATATACGATAAAGAAGAAGTCACTATATATAGCAAAGAAGTTTCTTTTATTAAAAATAATTCAATAAATAAAATTGCCACTTTAGATTTCAACTCTCTTAATCGCTTACTTGAAACTGATATAACCAACACTTTCAACGAGAAACATTTTTCTAATTTAACAGATGGAGGAGATGATCTTTTTGAGTGATTTAGAGATTGGAATAGTTGTTGAAGCCAATGGATTCACAAATAAAATTGCTACTTATGATAATACTAATCATTCGAGCTTTATAAATAACGGTGAGATAGTAAAAAACATAAGTGTAAATAGTTTTATTATAATAGAACAAGGTTTTGTTAGAATAGTAGCTAGAATCAACTCTGAAACAATATGGGATATTGCAAATACAAGCAAACATAGTATGAATTTTGATAATAGATTTTCTAAACATTCAATAAAAAGAATTTTAGAGGTTCAAGTTGTGGGCTATATTAAAAATAATATTTTTCACAGTGGCTCTTCCTACCTGCCAATGATAGGTAATTCTTGTATCATACCTAACGATAATGACATAAATTTGATTTATATTAACAATTATTCTGAAAATGAACGACACCTTGTTTCAATCGGAAAGAGCCTTATTGAACAAAATACTATAAATCTTCCAGTTAATTTATTTTTTGCTTCTCACATAGGAATTTTTGGGAATACAGGTAGTGGAAAATCTAATACACTCCATAAATTGTACTACGAACTGTTTCGTTTAGGGAACCTACCAAAAATGAAAAGTAATAGTAAATTTTTGATCTTAGATTTTAATGATGAATATACCCAACCTTTTTCATTTGGAATTCTAAATGATAAGGTAAATAAGATAACTCATATTTTGGATTCTTCAAAGTCCAATGATAGTCAAAAATTTCCAATTCAAAAAAGTAATTTTTTAAATGAAGAAATTTTATCAATTCTATTTCAAGCAACACAGCAAACGCAAAAACCATTTTTAAGTAGAATCATTAAGAGCATTAATAAATATGGGACAGGAAGTGAATCGTTAGCTCGCTGGATTGTCTATCAACTAATGACCATATTAAATGGTGAGCCAAATAAAGATGTTTTTAATAGGTTAATAAACTTATTAGAAGAGTCTTTCCCTGGCATTGCATGTCATATTGAAATATTAAAAAGAGTTCAGGTGAATTCTACAAATGGTTATTTCTACTTAGAAAGTCCTCAACTATATTTTAATGGGACAATTGATTCTCATCATGTAGAAAGTCTTAAAATTTCTGATGTGAAAGCTTACATTGAATCTTTGGAATTTGATTTGATAGATGAATTTGAAATTAGATGTAAACTTCAACTGGTTTCTGAATTAATGTATGGAAGTATAATCCCCGAACATATTGAACCACTTATAAAAAGAATAGAGACACGAATTGGGAATATTAAAAACTATATAAAGCTTGTAGATGAACTACCTTTTCAACCATTTTTACAAATTGTTTCATTAAAATCGTTGAATCAAGAGGCAAAAAAAATAGTATCATTGCTTATCACTAAAATGTACTTTGACAAACACAAAAGAGATAATGTTATCAATGATAAAAGTTTTCATTTAATTGTAGATGAAGCACATAATATTCTTTCTAGTCAATCAGTGAGGGAACAAGAAGGTTGGAAAGACTACCGATTAGAACTTTTTGAAGAGATAATAAAAGAAGGTAGAAAATTTTCATTCTTTCTAACAATTTCTAGTCAACGTCCAGCAGATATATCTCCTACCATTCTTTCTCAAGTTCATAACTTCTTTCTCCATAAGCTTGTAAATGAAAAAGATTTACAGATAATTGACAATTCTATCTCCACATTGGATAGAATTTCAAAATCTATGTTACCAATACTTTCTCAAGGCGTATGTATAATCTCTGGAACAGCAATAACTATGCCAATCACTGTATCTATTGATTTTATTTCAGATATTTCACTTCGCCCAAAAAGTGATACTGTCCAACTTACAGATATTTGGGAATAATAAAAATATCACTGACGTTCATAAATCTGAACGTCTTTTTTTGTTCAAATAATTCATTATGAAAATACCCGCTTATGACCTTTATTGTCATTCAAGTACACCAGTGACACATAATGAAGGAAATTACCTCAAAATAATTATCTTAAAGGAGTTGAACAAAAAAACTTGTCCCACCAATCAGAAGTCCCTCTCCTAATCTAAAAAAACAAAAATAACTCAAAGAGGAAAAGAAACAATGACAACTAAATATAAAAAACACAAACTAGCCAGCTATCTCGCATTGATAGTAATCATGGCTAGTTTTTTTGTTACTCCTATCACTGCTCTTACTGCTACCATCAACTACACAAGAATTTCTGATTACGTTTCTACTTGGTATTTATCGAACCTTGCTGATCTTCATTGGACAGATGATGGTGTTCACATGATTAAAGCAGAGAGTGAGCCTGCCTTTTGTATTGAACATGGTACCATTTTAAACGGTGGTTCAGGTTTTGATCCATCAGAACTTACAATTGCTGAAAAAGACCGCTTGTCTCTGATTGCCTATTATGGTTATAAAACGAATCCTACAAGTGAAAACTATCGGATTACTCAGAATATAATTTGGGAATCATTTGGCGATCAACTACTATCTACCACCCTTCCTAACTACCAAAATCGAAAAAATGAAATTCTAGCAAAAGTTAACGCCCACAATACCAAACCTTCATTCAATAATCAGACGATTACATTAAATGTTGGCGATACAATCACACTTAATGATACAAACGGTGTTTTAAGTAACTATGAAAATCTTGCTAGTAATTCTGCTAATCTTCAACTAAATAAATCTGGAAACCAATTGAAGTTAACCGCAACCAGTTCATCAAAAGAAACAGGAAAATTACAGTACAATATCGCAAATGCGAATGATGTTGGTACAAGTTTTGTTTTCAACAAACCCAATGAACAAAAAGTAGCTACTTTCAAATTATCTAATGCCGGTTCCTTTCAGCTAAATATCAAAGTCAATTTAAACGGTAATGTCAAATTGAAAAAAGTAGATGAGGATACCCGACAGCCTGTACCCAATACAAAAATGAAATTTGAGTTTAACGGACAATCCAAAGAAATTGTCACTGATACGAATGGTTTAGCTCAAATGGATGACTTAAAAGCTGGCACAAAAATAAAAATCACCGAAGTAACTGCCAACAATGGCTTTGTAAATAAAGGCGAATCTAAAGAAATTACGATTGAACCCAATAAAACAATTGAAGTGGTGTTTTGAAATAAAGCCCAACAAGGATTGCTTCACCTAAAGAAAACAGGACAAAAAGCTTCTAGTATTACAGCAAAAGATTCAGACTACGGAAAGCTCCATGAAATCACTTTTGATTATGTTCCTCTGGCGGATGTAACTTTCACCATCAAAGCTCGTGAAGACATTAAAGTAGGCAATTATGTTCATGCAAAAAAAGGAGGTGTAGTTGCCACTGTTCAAACAGATAACAATGGTGAACTAATGAATATGCCAAAACTTTATCTCGGAAAATATGAAGCCATAGAAACAGCTGCACCTGCTGGTTACTTGATGAATACAACGCCTCTCCCTTTTGAATTCACCTATGAAGGACAAAATGTTGAACTTGTATCTCAATCTATTGAAGCAAAAAACGATTTCCAAAAACTAAAGATCACTCTCCATAAAAACGAAGAACAGATTCAGAAGTGGATAGAAAATAAACCCATTGTAGAAGAAATCAAAGCCAACGACAAAATATTCGATCTATTCACTAATCAAGAATTTACAATGACAGATAAAACAGTGCTGCCTGCTGATTCTCTACTAGGATTTGGCACAGTAAAAGATGGTAAAAGCTTACGTTCCCTACGCAACAATTAATGGAAGGAAACTATTATGTTCAAGAATTAGATGCTGGTGAAAATCATGATATTGATACTAGCCATCATAAATTTGAGTTTACAGCAACTGACCACGAATCCGAAAAAGTAATTGATATTTATGCTGCTAAAGAAAACTCAGAGGATGAACCTGTACCACTTCTAAATAAGCTTCACTTCAACCAATTCTCACTAAAAAAAGTAAATGAAAAAGCCACTTTAAAAGAAATAAATGGCTATGATTTTGCTTTTACAAGGAATGGAAAAGACACTATTTTCACTTTAGAAAATGAGGAAAAAGAAGTGATTCAAACAGTCACTGTCGATGAACAATCTCTGGCTACCTTTACCAATATCCTTGTGGGAACATTCTATTTGAAAGAAAAACAATCAGCTTCTGAACAGTATGTTCTATCTCCTGAGACCTATCAAATCGTCTCTACTCTAAAAGGAATTCAAGCCTATGACAGTAAAGGAACTTTACTTAGTGAAATCCTTAATGAAGAGAAGCAAGAAGAAAATACACACAAGCTACTAACGAATGAAACTTCCCCAACTGAGGAACCACAAACCGATCAAGAGCCACTTCTACTGCTGGAGATTAAAAATCATTTAGTCAAAGGGATTGCTGAACTAACCAAAACGGACGTGTCCAATGGAAAAGAGCTGCCAGATACAGGTGTTCGTATTCTTGATAAAGATAAAAAATCATCATTGAAGGAAAGACGGATCATCAAGGTCGTTTTAGTTTTGAAAACTTACCACGAGGAATTTACTATTTCCAAGAATATGAAGCCCCTACTGGCTATCAAATAGACGAAACGCCGATTAAGTTTGAAATTCAAGAAGATGGTGAGGTTGTCAAATGTAACATGACAAATAAAATGATTCCAAGTAAAAAAGAAACTTCTGTAACAGGAGGCTTGCCACAAACTGGTGAAGTTGTTTCTTTTGCAGGAATTATTTTAGGGAGCTTATTGTTAGCTTGAATTGCTGGCTATTACCTTTACAACAAAAAGAAAAAGCATCACAACGATAATTATAAAAAACGGAGGCAGTTCAATGTCTCTTTTTTATTATAAAAAAGAAAGAAGGAAAAAAGATGTCCAATCGTGTCACAAGCATTGTCTTAAAGGACAATCAATTAGGAAGTAAAATCAAAGCAACCGTTAAAGAAGAACGAGAAATTTATGTAGAGGGAAAAAGAATCCCTTGTCGCATTTTTACAGCCTTCTCTGCTCTTCATCCTGACTTTGAAATCATCGTTCCAAATTTACGAAACTCCCTACGTTTTGAAGGTCGTAAAGAAGTCGAGCTGCGTGAAGTTACACTTGTTCCTAGTGCCAAACGAAATAATATTGGAACAGTTAGTCGCTCACTTGAATTACAAATTTTCGCTAAACAACTGCTGACACTGAACTAGAAAAGGAGAAAAATGATGAGTTTAAAATTTGAAGATAACATTGTGAAAGATTTTGATACACGTAGAACATTTGGAAAATTATTCTATTTGAATAGCCAAAAAATTTATGAATCAGATACAGAAGGTAACCGAACAGATTTTGTTCGTGAACAACGCATTACTGTCTATTCCGAAGCTAAAAATGACCAACTTGATATTACTGTTCCAGAAAGTGTTGATACTACAGCGTTCTCTTATGATGATGAAGTAGAGCTTACAGGAGAAGTCACTGCACTTGCTTGGCTTTCTTCTTATACTGGCTGTAATGATTCCATTCAGTCAGAACAAGCCTTCAAAATCCGAGCAGAATCACTAAAAAAGTACACCCAGTTATTGTAAAACAAGCTAAAGGAGAGCAACATTCTAAAAACTAATTGAATGGAGTTAACTACGAATACATTCTTTCATTACCGTGGACGTAGAATTCGCCCTCTGCATCTATCTATTTATCGGACCTACCTTCTACTAGCTTGGTTTCCTTTTCTATTATTTGCTGGTTACTACAGCTACCTTTTTATCTATCCGCTAATACAGATAATGCAACAAAGACAAATAATTTATTGGATTGCCCTCTTAGTTCCCATTGGAGGGCTTTTTTTAATACTCTTCTTGCCTTTGTTTCTTCTGTTCATGGTTCGCAGATTTTCCTTTTTAAAAGGTGGATTCTTCTATCGAGTCTACCAATGACAAATGTTAGCTCGTCTCTTGAAAAGCAATGGATTGTATAAGAAGAAGGAACGGAGATTTAAAGAACAGGCTACTGAAAAAATGGTTTTTCCAAAAGTTTATTACCGTAATACCAAGGAAATTCTTTATTTGACAGTTCCCACTGATGGAATGAAATGGCACGATCGCTTTCAAAAAATTGCAAAGACCTTTGAAGAAATGTACATTGCTGACTTCATTGAGGAACAAAAGGAAATGGGCTTCACCACCTATTTATTAATGATTGATGTCATCAGTAAGCGGATTGGCATTGAAGATTATTTAGTAACAAATGGGCAAGTCCAACTCATGGATGGTCTTGTGTGGGATTATGCCGAAGTTCCTCACATGTTAGTAACAGGAGGCACAGGGGGTGGCAAGCCCTACTTTCTTCTCACCTTAATTCATGCGCTCATTCAGGTTGAAACAGTTGATGTATGTGATCCAAAAGAAGCAGATTTAAAGGATTTAGAAAGTCTGCATTTATTTAAAAATCATGTATTTTACGGAACCAGTTGGATTACTAAATGTTTAAAGAACGCTGTAGAAGAAATGAATCGACGGTATGTTTACATGAAGGCTCTCCCTAACTATACAACTGGGGAAAACTTTTCATAATTATGGTATTCCTCCCTACTTTATTATCATTGACGAATGGGCAGCTTTTTTTGGCACCTTAACCTATAAGGAACAGGATGAAATTCTGCGTTATGTAAAAGAACTCGTTCTAAAAGTACGACAAGCAGCTGTTTTTCTCATCTTAGCAACCCAACGTCCTGATGCAGATAACTTTGGTGGCGGTGTGCGTGATAATCTTTTATTTCGGGTGAGTTTAGGAAAATTATCAGAACAAGGCTATTATATGACGTTTGGATCAGATCAAAAGGGAAAGGCATTTATCAATAAACGTGCCAAAGGAAGAGGCTACTGTAATGATGGTTCTGGTATTCCAAGAGGATTCTATGCTCCATTTGTATCAAAAAATTACGATTTCTTTCAAGAATTTTCTAAGATAGAGACTATGAACGTATTAGATACAAGAGAAGGTGATCACACCCCAGAAGAAATTCGTGAAGCTCATGATTCCTTTAGTGTAGATAAATTATAAATATAAGAAAAAGCAAGTACTAGACAAACGTACACATTTGTAATACAATTAATTTGTATTACAAACGTATACAAGGAGGTGTAAGAGATGAGTACCATTACTTTTCGAGTATCAGAAGAAGAAAAAGCATTTATGTTAGCGATGGCTGATTTAAATGGGGTGACAATCTCTGAACTGGCAAGAACAAAATTACTAGCTTCTTTAGAAGATCAAATTGATTTAGACATTTATAAAAAAGCGATGGAAGCCCATCATACTCTAGATGAAAGCATTTCTCATGAAGAGATGAAAAGAGAACTCGGTTTATGACCCAACATTATCTTGTCCGATATGAAAAAGGAGCACAAAAAGCATTAAAAAAGATGGATAAATTTCAAGCATCCATGATTCTTTCATGGATAGAAAAAAATCTTGTCCATACAGAAAATCCCAGACAACATGGAAAAGGACTAGTTGCAAACAGAAGTGGTGAATGGCGCTATCGTGTTGGAGATTACCGGATTATTGCAGATATTAATGATGAAATTGTCACTATTTTAATTGTTGAAATTGGACATCGAAATACAATTTATCGTTAGACAGATAGAGTTTAAGATCAAACAGATACCTAAAAGGGCTCTATACTTTCTAGTGTTGGTAGAAACTTACCAGCACTTTTTTTGTGTATATAACTAAACAGACACCTTGAAATCCATTAGAATAAAGTCGTCGAAAACCATACTAAAGGAGTGTTCAAGATGTCCAGTACTCATTTTATCAGAGAAATCCTAGATATTCTAGACTTTAATATTA
>NZ_JBTXLU010000004.1:0-180741 GCF_054871745.1 Enterococcus sp. LJL98
ACCGAAGTTCGATGAAAAAGAAGCGTTCGACTTGCATGTATTAGGCACGCCGCCAGCGTTCGTCCTGAGCCAGGATCAAACTCTCATTAAAAAAGTTGAAACAATCTTTCGATTGTTAAGCTCAAAAATTTTGCTAGCTTAATTGCTTGCTTGTTGTGTTTGTTTCTATTAATAGAAACATCCTACACTTTGGTTCGTTTGCTTGCTTTGTTCAGTTTTCAAAGGTCTACATTGTTGCTTTTAGTAACTTTATAAGTATAACAGATTCCAACGTCAGAAGCAAGTGTTTTTTTAGAATAACTTTTCTTTCGTTTGTCCTATCGAACTCATGCTGTTCACTAGCAACTTTTACATTATAACAACTCTCTTGTTATTTGTCAACAACTTTTTAAATTGTTTTTCTAACATTCATCGGCATTCGATAAGACGAAAATTGTTATTTTATAGTCGGTCATTTTTTTTATTTCTTTCAAAACCAACGTTTATCAATTTACCATTTATAGGAATTAATGTCAATCATTTTTCAATTCTTTTTTCCGAAAAATAAAACAAGGTCTGGTACTTCCTCTTCCGACCTTGTTCTTTTTTCGTCTATTATATAGTAACTTTTCCTTTAATGCGTATCTTGAATTCGTTTAAACATCCGTTCCATTTCTCGATTACTAAAGTGAATTAAAACGGGGCGACCATGTGGGCAGTTAAACGGATTTTCACATTGGGCTAAATCCGCTAATAAAACGCGCCCCTGTTCTGCATTTAAATAGTGGTTGGCTTTAATTGATTTTTTACAACTCATCATAATTGCCGTAGCTTCGCGAAATTTCGCGAAGCTAAACTGACCAGTTTCTAAAACAATTTGAATAATCTCTTGAATTACAACTTCTTCTTTGCCTTTTTCATACCACGTAGGATGCTCACGCACGATAAAACTTCGCTGCCCAAAATCTTCTAGATAAATCCCAACTTGTTCTAGCGCCGGCTTTTTCTCAACGATTTTCAGCCATTCATCTTGTGGGTATTCTAAAACAATTGGTACGAGTAAGCTTTGCAAGTCCTTGCCAACCTCGCCAATTTTTTTACGGTAATATTCGTACTTGATCCGTTCCTGCGCTGCATGCTGGTCTACAATATAGAGTCCTTCTTCGCTTTGTGCAAATAAGTAGGTTCCGTGCATCTGTCCAAAATATTCAAGGTGCGGGAAAACATGCGTGTTGCTTTTACGGGACAATGATTGCTTTTCGCTCTCCGTTTTCGAGTTATCCACAACACTCTCTGTTTCTTCGACTTTCGGAGAGTCCTCAAAACTATCTATCCTATCAAGCTCGCTTGCTCTTTCTTCTCCATGAAGCGTGCGTTTTCCACCTTCATCCCCAGTGTTTTCCACATTTTTATCCACATGTTTGACTTCTGTGCTTTCCGCTACATAAAAATGCCCAGTCGCTTGATCAAAACGTAAATCAGAGGTTGATTTTTTCGTTTCCGTCAAAGGTATTTGTAACTGTTCACTTTCAATGGTGCGCGTTTTTTTCTTTTGGAAGTGTTCGTCATAGTTTACTTTTGGAATCAGATTTTCTTCTTTTAGACTTTCTTGAATCGCTGTAGTTACAAAAGTGAATAACTCTGCTTCTTTTGAAAACTTCACTTCTTGTTTTGTTGGGTGAACATTCACATCGACGATACTTGGATCCATTTCAAGGGTTAAGACGACTAGTGGAAAGCGACCAACCATTAATTTCGAGCCATAACTACTGGAAATAATCCGATTCAAAGCGATATTTTTTACGTAGCGCCCATTCACAATCAAAGACATATAGTTCCGACTTGCTCGAGTCAGTTCAGGTAATGAAATGTACCCTGAAAGTTTAAAATCTAAATCTTGCGCAGAGACGGCTTGCATTTTCTTTGCGATCGCAACGCCATAGATTCCCGCAATACATTGGCGCAAATCCCCATTTCCAGTAGTATGTAACATTCGATTGCCATCATGAACCAGCCGAAACGCAATTCCTGGATGGCTAAGCGCTAAACGATTCACGATGTCACCAACGTTAGCAAGTTCCGTCTGAAGGGTTTTGACGTACTTTAATCGAGCAGGAGTATTAAAAAATAAATTTTCAACGGTTAATTTCGTACCAGGACGTGGAGAACCCGCCTTTTCTTCCATTAACACACCACCACGAAAGAATAGATACGTGCCTTCTTGCGCATCGGCTAAGGATGTTTCTAAGGTAATTTCAGAGACAGAGGCAATACTTGGGAGTGCTTCTCCACGAAAGCCAAGGGTTCGAATCCGATCTAGGTCATGCTGCGTATGAATTTTACTCGTCGCGTGGCGTTTAAAGGCATTTCGGGCATCCTCACGTGACATGCCTTCTCCATTGTCAATGATTTGAATTTTTTTTAAGCCTGCTTCTTCTAAGAGGATATCTATTTGTGTGCTCCCTGCATCAATGGCATTTTCAACCAGTTCTTTTACAACTGAAGCGGGTCGCTCAACAACTTCTCCCGCGGCAATTTGATTCGATAAACTTTCTGATAGTTCTTGAATTTTCCCCAAGCCTGTCCCTCCTTTTTCTTATCGGATGTTCTTTTGTAATTGATGTAAGGTATTTAGCGCCTCGAGTGGCGTCATTTCGAGGACGTTTAAATCTTTTAATTGGGCTAACACTTTTTGTTCCGCTTCATTGCCCTCGGTAAATAAAGAAAGCTGTTCGACCGGTGCTTGTTCTTCGACCGTTTGAACATGATGCCCATTTTCAAGTTGCACTAAAATGTAGTCTGCTCGTGCTAATAACGAATGGGGCAGTCCGGCGATTTTCGCAACGTGGATCCCGTAACTCTTATCGGCTGGACCAGTCATCATTTTATGCAAAAAGACCAACTCTCCGTCTTTTTCTACTGCCCCTACATGAACGTTGTGTAGCTGAGGCAAAGCTTCTTCTAAAACAGTCAATTCGTGATAATGCGTCGAAAACAAGGTTTTTCCACGAACCTCTTGGTGAATATACTCAATAATTGCTTGTGCGAGTGCCATGCCATCATAAGTCGCCGTCCCACGACCTAACTCATCAAATAAAATCAGACTATTCGAAGTAGCGTGTTGCAAGGCATGGTTAGCTTCCATCATCTCAACCATAAATGTACTTTGCCCAGCAATCAAGTCGTCACTCGCTCCAATCCGAGTGAAAATTTGATCGAAAATTGGCATTTCAGCGGATGTTGCCGGAATAAAGCAACCGATTTGCGCCATAATAACGGTTAAAGCCAGTTGACGCATGTAGGTACTTTTCCCTGACATGTTCGGCCCAGTAATCAGTAAAATCAAACTCTCTTGATCCATTTCAATCGAATTAGGAATATATTCCTGATGTCCGAGTACCTTTTCAACTACAGGATGTCGCCCATCAATGATTTTAAGGGTCTCTTTTGAATTAAAAGTCGGACGAACGTATTGGTATTTTTCACTAATGGTCGCAAAACTTTGAAGGACGTCTAAACGGCTTAACGCTTTGGCTAATTGTTGTAGCGGTTCAATTGATTGTTTCACTTCTTCTCGTATTTCTAAAAACAAACGGTATTCTAGGTCAACCGACTTTTCTTCTGCCTCTAAAATTAAGGTTTCTAACTCTTTTAATTCTGGATTAATAAAACGCTCGGCATTCGCTAATGTTTGTTTTCGTTCATAACGGCCTTCCGGTAAATGAACCAGATTCGCTTTGGTAATTTCAATATAATAACCAAACACACGATTAAAACCAATTTTCAGATTTTTAATCCCTGTTGCTTCTCGTTCTTTCGCTTCCAGCGCCGCCAACCATTTTTTTCCAGAAGACATCGCTTCATGGTACTGATCTAGCTGTTCATTAAAGCCTGTTTTAATGACTCCACCTTCGGTAATTGCGAAAGGTGCCTCTTCATCAATCCCTGTTTCAATTAAAGCGACCAGTTCATCCATGGGGGAGAGTTCGCTTAATAACGACTGCCATTCCCCGTGGTCAATTCCCTCTAAAATTTGACGAATCAAAGGGATTTGCTGCAACGAGGTTTTTAATTGCAGTAAATCACGGCCATTGACACTGCCAAAAGCGACCCGACCAGCTAAACGTTCTAAGTCATAGACCTTGCGTAAGGACTCTTGTAAATCCCCGCGTTCGAAAAAGGCTTCTAGCAAAGATGCAACTTGATTTTGACGAGCTTCTATTTCCTTTTGTTGGATTAATGGTCGGTCAATCCATTGTTTTAGCAAGCGTCCGCCCATGGCTGTTTTCGTTTCGTCAAGCAACCAGAGTAGGGTGCCTTGTTTTTTCCCTGTTCGAATCGACTGCGTTAACTCCAAGTTAAACTTAGAGGCATAATCTAACTTTAAAAAATGATCGACTTGGTAGGCAACTGCTTGTTGGAGGTGCACCAAGCTTCTTTTTTGCGTTTCACTTAAATAGCTCAATAGTTTTAAAGTAACTGCTTGTAAAGACGCACTCAGGTTTTGGACGAGCCTTAAAAAATCTGCGGATTCGACTTGTATTTCTTGTTTAGAAAAAAGGACTCCCAGACGTTCAGCTAAACTTTCCGTCACAGAAGTAGCTACTTCACTGGTTAAAACAACTTCTTTCGCTCCTAAAACAGAGATTTCATTTAAAACGGAAGACGTTTGCGCAAGATGAGCGGCCTTTAATTCGCCGGTGCTTAAGTCAACATAAGCGATTTGAAAGGTATTGCCGGTTTGAGCCAAGGCGACTAAGTAATTATTTTCTTTTGCCTGCAGACTTTTGCCTTCCATCACAGTTCCTGGTGTCACTAACTGAACGACTTCTCGCTTAACCATCCCTTTCGCCGTTTTAGGGTCTTCGACTTGCTCACAGATTGCAACTTTATGCCCTTGTTCGACTAATGTCTCAATGTATCCAGCTGCCGCATGATAAGGCACACCGCACATTGGAATCGGATCGACTGCATTTTTATTGCGACTCGTTAAAGTCAACTCTAGCAATTGCGCCACTTCAATCGCATCGTCATAAAACAGTTCATAAAAATCACCTAAGCGGTAGAACAAAAAAGCATCTGGATAAGAAGCTTTAATACCAAAATATTGTTCCATCATGGGTGTTTGCTTAGTTTTTTGCGGCATTTTCCTCCTCCTCTTCTGCCTCAATTGCGGAATTGACTTCTTTTTGAATTCTTTTTGAAAGATACTGCAATAATTCATCCGCTTCAACCAGACTGTCACGATAACTTCTCACTAATGGATGGTTTTTGTAAGCCTGATTCAAGCGTTCAATTTCAGCAATTGCTTGTTTTTCCGCTTCTGGTTTCTCATAATGTGCAAAATTCACTGCATCTTTTTGAGCAGCCTTAATTTGCTCCTCTAACGCCTTTAAACCTGGATGATTTTGCGCCCGGGATTGGATGCTTTGAAACCTTTGAATACTTTCATGGTTTTGTAGCAAGGCTAATAATTGATTCACTTCTTTTGCTAACGCTTGTTCTTCTTCTAAAAATCCCACATTCTTTCTCCTTTATTCCATGAATGGCCGATCTTCGCTAATTTGAAATGCTTGGATGCGCTTGGCTTTTCCAGTCGCTTCCTCTAGCTCAATCAGGCAGGCCGACAGTAAGTGACGCCCCGTTTCAATCACTTCAAAACGTCGAGGCAAAGCCGTCATAAATTTTTCCAAAACAGGTTCGCGTTTCATTCCCAAGATACCATCGTATGGACCGGTCATCCCTACATCGGTTAAATATGCGGTCCCTTGTGGCAAAATTCTTGCGTCATTGGTTTGCACATGTGTATGCGTTCCAACAAGCGCTGAAATTCGACCGTCAAGATACCAAGCGAGTGCTTGCTTCTCACTTGTAGCTTCTCCATGAAAATCAACAAAGATAAAAGGGGTTCGTGCCCGCACTTCTGCTAATAGTTCATCCATTTTTTTGAAGGGATCGTCTAATGCCACCATAAAGGTCCGCGCTTGTAAATTAATCACTGCTAACTCGATTTGGTTCACTTTCACGTAGACTACCCCAACTCCTGGTGTCCCTTCCGGAAAATTCGCTGGACGAACAAGCTTTTTCGCCCGATCAATAAATTCAAAAATTTCACGATTATCCCAAGCATGGTTGCCCAAAGTCACGACATCCGCCCCATCTTGTAAAAAACCTTTGTAGATTTTTTCGGTGATTCCACGACCGGCTGCGGCATTTTCCCCATTAATAATCGTCACTTGTGGCCGGTACTTTTTCTTTAATTTTGGAACATATTCTGAAATGGCTGCGCGTCCTAGTGAACCGACAACATCGCCAACAAATAAAATTTTCATTTTTTTCCTCTTCTCTGACACACTTTTCGCGTTCTTTTCTATTATATCGGTTTTCGAATGAAAAAAAAAGCTTCCTTACGAGCCTTTAAAAAAAGCCTTTATTTTCTCTTTCCTAAAAAAAAAGAAATAAAGGCCTTAAAGATTCAAAAGGTAAAAAAAGACTGCAATTGCTGATTGCTCCTAAAAAACTCGTCCTTTTTGTTCGAATTTTCTTGAGGGAGAATGCAGCATTCGCAGTTTCTTTCTAACTTATATTGCAATGGGACGACGATCGCCTTCATGAACAACCGTTCGAAAATCAGCGAAACCGGCCTCTAACCCTCGAATCAGCATTTCAGCGGTGCCGATGTTGGTTGCTAGTGGGATTTCATAAACATCCGAAAGACGAATGAGGGCCGTCACATCTGGTTCATGTGGTTGTGCGGCTAGTGGATCTCTTAGGAAAATCACCATATCTAGGTCATCTTCTGAAATCATCGCGCCAATTTGTTGATCGCCCCCTAAAGGACCGGATTTAAAACGATGCACGGGTAAGCCGGTTGCTTCTGAAATACGCGTACCGGTTGTTCCCGTAGCAAACAATTCATGTTGTTCCAAAATCGGACGATAAGCCGTCACCAATTTCACCATTAAATCTTTTTTTCGATCATGAGCAATTAACGCTATTTTCATCATATCCTCCTTGCATCTACCTTTAAATTAAGTTTAATTCTTTTAACGCATACCAAATACCGTCGTTATCATTGTCTTTTGTCACAAGGTCTGCTTCTTGTTGCACAAGCATCGAGGCATTCCCCATCGCCACACCAATCCCTGATTCACGTAACATTTCACGATCATTTAAGCCATCACCAAAACCAATAATATCGGCTTGAGGAATATTTAACCGTTGACCTAATGCCAATAGTGTTCGTGCCTTTGAGCCATTGGCTGGAATCACATCCACGCATTTTTCGTGCCACCGGACAAAATTAAAGGCCGGGTGTTGCCCATCAAAGTGGTGGTCTAAACTTTCGTCATAATAAGCCAACGCTTGATAAATCTCTTCCGTTCCCTCGAACACTCCTAATTCAGATGCATTCGAACCAAAAGAAGTCATCGCTTCTTGCATCCGCTTTAAGTCAAAAGAAGTCAGACGTTTCGCACCATCTAGTTGGATTAACGAAGTATCAATTCCCATTGCTTGACAAGCTTGAATCAAATCTTGTAGCGCTTTTGTCTCTAGTGTGTCTTTAAAAACTTGTTGGTGATTAAAAAAGCCTGCCGCGCCATTACATAAAATGTAATTTTCAAAAGCTAACTCACGAATCACACGCTCCGCTAAAAAACGACTACGGCCCGTTGCCAAGGTCACAAAATGTCCTGCATCACGTAAAATCGCTAATGCTTCTACTGTACTTTCCAACGGTCGCTTGTTTGAATCCAGAATCGTACCATCAATATCAAAAGCTAATAATTTTCGACTACCCAATTTTAAAAAACTCACTTTCTTTCCATCTTTTTCGGTTCTCTTTTACTTAAGCATAGAAAATGATTTTTTTCAATTGTTTGCACTGACTTTTGGTACTTTTGACTATTTTTTTACCAGTCGCTCGTCCATTGCTCATACATTTTTTCAATTAACTCGACCGCTTGCATCGTTAAATCGGGTGACACAATCGGACTAGCGGTCAATCCTTGCGCGAGACATTCGTTCACGTGATTGATTTCAAAGACAAACTCACTTTGATGCGGCAAGCAGATTTGTTCGCTTTCCCCATTCATCGTAATCGTTGCCGTCTCTGCCTTCCAAAAATCCGGGATTTCAATCTGACCTTGCGTTCCATAAATCGTTAGTACACTCGGACTAGGAAAAAGTGTTGAAATGACAAAATGCCCTTGAAAGCCAGATGAAAATAAAATCGTCACGTCACATTGGCGATCAGATTGATGAGGATCCATAACGGCCGTCCCTGCAACTTCCTCAATTTTCTCTCCTGTGATCGATTGAAAATACTCAATTGGGTAACTTCCTGAGCCATATAAGGCCCCTCCACCAGCTTCAAAGGACTGAAACCAAGGAATTTGATCTGCATTCGTATGAGATATCCGGCAATCAAGGTACTTTACTTCTCCAATATCCCCGGCAGCAAGCCAGGTTTTCACTCTTTCAGTAATCGGTAAAAAGAGGGATTTTTGCGCCTCCATCAGAAAGAGACCTTGGGCTTGAGCGATGGCAAATAACTCCTCCACTTCATCTAAAGTCAGTGTAAAAGGTTTCTCAACAAGGACGGCTTTTCCTGCCAGTAACGCTTCTTTGGCTACCGCATAGTGTCCTTGATTATAATTTGCGACATAGATGATATCGATCGTTTCATCTGCGAACAATTCACCGTAACTCCCGTAGGCTTGGGGAATTTGTAATTTGCTTGCCATCTGTTGGGCCTTTTCAAGCGTGCGAGCAGCAATTGCTACCACTTCACCCGTTTGACTGGCACGAATCCCTTCAACAAAACGCGGAACAATCGTCGCCGCGCTCACAATGCCATATTTAATTCTCATTTTGTCTCCTTTCGTTGAACCAGAGTTTGTATGTATTGTATCAAATAAGAATAAGCAAAAAAAGGAGAAAAGACCATCAAATGTCTTTTCTCCTTCACCAGTACTATCACTAGTAGAATCTTTCTTCTCCACAAAAAAAGATTCCGACACCCTACAATCCGGTAGGTGAATTTCTTCTTGTGCCTCTGTTTGAGTCGACTAGTAAACTAGTCTTTCTCGGCTCTGTCGCATAAGTCGTATCTTAGCATACTTTTTTTCGATTGACTAGTCTTTACTCATAAAAATTGATTCAATTTTGGTATTAATCAAATCAATCGCCACATGGTTGGCGCCACCTTCTGGGACAATCACGTCAGCATAACGTTTCGTTGGTTCAATAAATTGATGGTACATCGGTTTAACAACTGATAAATACTGTTCGATGACTGAATCTAACGTGCGTCCGCGTTCTTCCATGTCCCGTTTGATTCGGCGAATAATTCGAATATCGTCATCGGTTTCTACATAAATTTTAATATCCATCAACTCGCGTAAGCGCTCATCTTCTAAAATTAAAATCCCTTCTAAAATAATGACTTCTTTTGGTTCTTGTAAAATCACTTTCTCACTTCTTGTGTGTGCGACATAGTCATAGACGGGTTTTTCAATTGTTTCAAACCGGCGTAATTGTTCCAAGTGCGCAATCAGTAAATCCGTATCAAAGGCGAAAGGATGATCGTAATTGGTCGTTAAACGCTCTTCGAAAACGAGGTGGCTTTGATCTTTATAGTAAGAATCGTGCTCTAACATCATAATCGAGTGGTTTGGAAATTGATCTAAAATCGCTCGGCTAATACTCGTTTTCCCACTACCAGATCCGCCTGTCACCCCAATAATGATTGGTCTTTTATTTTTCATTTCAAAAAGCTCCTTTTTCCTTTGTTCGTTCTCCTTTTTCATTATAGCCAAATTTACTGAAATTTCTAGTTTATTCCTCACATTCTAAGAAAGGATTTCATAAAGTTCTTCCAAACATTGAATTTGATGGGTCGGTTGAATATCCGATGTGTTTTGTGTGCCAGCAGGAGCCAACCAAATCGTAGCAATGCCGGCATTCTTTCCTCCTTGAATATCAGAGGACAGTGAATCGCCGATAATCGCCGTTTTCTTTTTATCAAGGTGCGGAATTTTAGCAAAAGTATAATCAAAAAATTCAATCATTGGTTTTTGATAACCTGTGTCTTCAGATACAATGACTTCTTTAAAGTAAGGTAAGAAACCCGCATCGCCTAACCGTTGATACTGCGTTTTCGAAACCCCATTCGTGACCACGTATAAATGATGCGTTTCAGCTAGTCGTTGAATCACTGTCAGGCTATCTCCTAACAATTGGTGGCCTTGATTCAGATAGTGTCGGTACTCTTGTTCGAGTGCGGGGCTGTCTACTACCTGACCGAGTGTTTGGAAAAATGCACCAAATCGGCCATTCACAACTTCATCGCGTGAGAGGCTCCCTTGTTCAAACGCCAACCAACGTGCATCATTGATTTCTTTGTATCGTTGAACATTTTCTGGCGTGTAGGGCAATCCCTGTGCTGCAAATAATTGTTGCAAGGCAGATTTTTCGGCTGCTTGAAAATCAAGCAGGGTGTCATCCACGTCAAATAATAGTGTCGTATAGGTCATAAAATTGCTCCTTTTTCTTATCTAAAATAGGGTTTTAATTGTTGTAACTCTTCTTGCGTTAGCCTTCGATAAGCACCCAATGGTAGTTCCCCCAATGTTAATGGTCCCATTGTCGTGCGTTTAAGCTGCACCACTTTTTTCCCACACGCAAGAAACATTTTTTTTACTTGATGAAACTTTCCTTCTAAAATACGTAAACGAATATGACTGATTCGCTGTTTGGCATCGTAACCTAACCGAACGAGTTCGGCACTTTGACATACCGTTCCATCTAAAAAAACAATGCCTTGTTTGAACGCTTTTACATCAGACTCGGTCACTTCATCATTAATCCAGGCTTCATAAACTTTAAACACTTTTTTCGTCGGGTGAAGTAGATCATACCCCAATTGGCCATTACTAGTGAGTAAAAGCAGACCTTCTGTATCGCGATCAAGACGTCCAACCGCAAATAAGTCTCTTTGTCGCTTTTTTTCATCTAGTAAATCAAAAACAGTGGCTTGTTTGGCATCGCGATTGGCCGTCACGACACCTTTAGGTTTATTTAATAAATAATAGACCTCTTGCGTTTTCAATTGCTGACCTACGACTTCGATTTGGTGAAGTTGGCTATCCACATTTTTGTTCTCTTGATGCGTAACTTCCCCGTCAACTCGGACTTTCCCACGTAAAAACAAACGCTTCATTTCTTTGCGTGAAGTTTGAAATTCTTGTTCAATTAATTTATCTAAACGCATGATTCTCCCACTTTCTTTTCATATTATAACGTACTTTTATGAGAGGAAAAAGAGGGAAGCTTGACAGAACCGAAGATTCGTCCTATGGTTAAGAAGTAAAGTAAATATATGTTTCTAACTACACACAGTGTTATGAACTGGTGGAGAAAGTGACGAAAAGCTTTCTGGGTAATCTTTTTTATTACCTTTTTACGTACATTTTTTTTGTACGCACCCTTAACCTTTAAATGTGAAAGAGTAACAAAAATTTACTTCGAAATGACTGTCAACAGACAGAAAAATTAGGAGGAATTGAGTTATGTCATTATCATTAGAAGTTAGCAAAAGAGCCACACGCCCGCGTTCGAACCGGAACAAATTACGCCACGAAGGAAAAATCCCAGGGGTCGTTAACGGGTACAAAATCGAAAGTACGCCAATCACGATTGATGCCGCTACTTTCAAACGCTTTTTAAAAAATGAAGGGTTAAACGCAGTTGTCCGCGTATCGATTGATGGTGAAAACTATAATACTTTGATTCACCAAATGACAACTGATACATTTACAAAAGAAATTAATCATGTGGAACTATTATCCGTTGACATGACGGAAGAAACTGAAGTAGAAGCAGAAATCGTTCTCGTTGACGAAGCACCTGGTGTGAAAATCGGTGGTGCTTTAACACAAAACTTATATAATGTGATTGTTTCTGCAACACCAGATAAATTACCAGAGCGAATTGAAGTAAGTATTGCAGATTTACAAATTGGTCAATCCATTACCGTTGCTGACTTACCAGCTTCTGCAGACTACACAATTATCACAGATGCCATTGAACAAATCTGTGCAATTAGTGAGCCACGTGCAGTTGAAGAAACAACGGAAGAAGAAGCCGCAGAAGAAGCAGCTGAATAAAAAAAACTAACAGGAGGTTCCCACTTTGGGTACCTCTTTTTTTGAGTTTTTCTGTCTGAAAAAAATACAACCCACGAGCGCCTAATTGAAAGGACCTCGTGGGTTGTTCTATTTTTATAAAGCGTTAAATTCTGCTTCTGATACATTTTTGTAACTAACTAACCAAGCATTCATTTCATCTTCTGCATTTAAAATGTGAATGTCTTGATCAATTTGTTCGTTAACCGATGAAATTACGCCTGTCAACGGGCTCGAAAATTCACTCACGGCTTTTTCCGCTTCTACTTCGAGTAACATTTCTCCCTGAACCATTTCTTGTCCCACTTCAGGCAAATCGGCAAAAGTAATTTCTCCGAGTTCTTCTTGCGCTTCACTCGTTAATCCAACCACATATTCTGACCCATTAAACAAAATCCATAGATTCTCTTTTCTTTTTAAACATGATGTCTTCATTTTAACAAAATCCCTTCATATGCTTCTGGTTTAAAGCCATTTGTTAAGAACTGGTGGTCCTTCACTAAAATGGGACGTTTTAGTAACATGCCATCACTTGCTAACTTTTGGCTCGCCTCTTCTATTGTATAGTCATTCACGAAATCTTTCAACCCCAGCTCGCGATACTTCAGTCCACTGGTGTTAAAAAAGCGGCGAATTGGCAAATTTGCCTGTTGCAACCATTGTTCAATCGTCGCTGCTGTTGGTGTTTCCGTGACAAGATCAATCGTTTGAACTTCATAACCTGCAGCTTCTAACCATTTTTTAGCTGCCCGACAAGTGCTACATTTTGGATACCAATACAGTGTCATCATCTTTTTTTCCATCCTCTACAACTTATTCAACTTCTGCTTGATAGCGCATAGATAAAATCAGACCAATGCCAATCATATTACTTAGTAAGGCTGACCCCCCTTGGCTAATAAAAGGCAAGGGAATCCCAGTTAATGGGAGTAGACCGATATTGGCCCCGATGTTTTCAAAAACATGGAATAAAATCATCATAATAATCCCCGTTGCGACATAGGCATAAAATTCATTGTTTGTATCAAAGCAAACACGAATCATACGGTAAATGAGCATAAAGTAAAGCAAAATCACAAGGGTGCTTCCTACAAAACCAAAGTTCTCACCAATAACTGAGAAAATCATATCGGATTCACGAACTTGGACATAGACGTCGCTGACATTAAAGCCTTTCCCTAGCATGCCACCTGAGCCAATCGCCATCATTGAATGCGCCACTTGCATGGAACTTCCTTGCATGTCATGAAAGGGGTCGATCCATGCATCGATACGAGCGAATTGATAGGCTGAAAAACCAAAAGACGATAAAATCTCACGTCCGACATCGCTTAAAACTAAGTAAATGATTCCTGTCCCAAGCAACAAGGTGACTCCAATCACGGGCAAGATTATTTTCCAAGAGATACCTGACATTAAAAAAACACCGCCAAAAATCGCTAGGAAAACCAACATCGAGCCAAAATCATCTTGAAGCATGATTAAGACAATCACAGGGAACATCACGGCGAGCATTTTTGCAATCAAGAACCCGTCTGTTTTTAAATCTGCTTGCAGGCGATACTTGGCATTGTGCTTGGTGACGACTAAAGCTAACATTAAAATTACGGCAATTTTCATTAATTCCGCAGGTTGCATGCTGAAACCACCTATACGAAACCAATTTCGAGAACCCGTCACATCAAAAGTCGCTTGGTCATAAAACTTCACCAATAAACCCATAACAATCAGACCTACGGCATAAATAAAAGGGGTGAGCTTCCAAATCCATTTTGATTTTAGACGCATAATCACAATGACTGCCAAGACACCAATGCCATACCAAAGGACTTGACGCCAGACTTCTTTTGCCGGATTCCCTGAAAATACCGGACTTTGGTCATACGCGACATACACTGCGGCGAGACCGAACAAACATAAAATGAAAACAGGGAGAATGACTCCATAATCAATCCGATTATCATTTCGAAAAATGTTTTTATTCATCGCTACTCTCTTTTCTTTAAGAAATACTTCTCCATTATAGAGTGATTTCATCCTAAATGAAAGAGAAGCTCACGACATTCAGGAATTTTTTAACAATTGGTCAAAAAAAGGCGCCGGATGCTTTTCATAAAAATCTTCCTTTTCTAAAAAAAGACTTTGTTTTCAAGGAAATAATAAGGAAGGTTTCAGAGCGTTTTCTCTCAAATTTCTCATTTTATGAAAAGTATGCTATAATAAGAGGAAGTGAAAGGGAGGTTTTTTAGAACATGGCAACATTTGGCAAGTTTGAAACAACTATTGTCCCGTCAGAAATTGGTTTGGAGTTTGAAGTTGACACCCCGGTAAGCTTTTATTTTCAAGAGCAAGCAGAAACAGGTGAGGTCGTCAAACAACTACGCAACTCAGCGATTATTAAGATTAATGAAACAACCGAAAATCGTGATCTTATGAGAAGAAGTAATGGTGTCATTATTATTAACTATAAAGAATTAGCAAAAATTTAAATCATACACAAAAGACACTGCTGACGAACTTTTTGGTTCGCTCGCAGCGTCTTTTTCTTTTTCAATTGACAGCACGCTTCCAATAAAAAAGTCTCTCCCTCGAACGCTTTCGCTTTCAAGGAAGAGATTTTTTGCTTTATTTTGTACCGAATAGACGGTCCCCTGCGTCCCCTAAACCTGGAACGATATAACCACTTTCGTTTAGTTTTTCATCAAGTGCTGCTGTGTAGATGTCCACATCTGGATGCGCTTCTTGTAACACTTTGACGCCTTCAGGTGCTGCCACAAGACAAACAAATTTAATATTTGATGCGCCACGTTTTTTCAGTGCTTCAATTGCCATGACTGCTGAACCACCTGTTGCCAACATCGGGTCAACAACTAGGAGTTGACGTTTCGAAATATCGTCAGGTAATTTTACGAAGTACTCATGCGGCTCTAGGGTTTCTTCATCACGGTATAAACCGACATGTCCAACTTTAGCAGCTGGGATTAATTGCAAGATGCCATCAACCATGCCTAGACCGGCACGTAAAATCGGGATAATCGCAACTTTTTTACCAGAAATGCGTTTTTGAATGCTTTTCCCCATTGGTGTTTCGATTTCAATCTCTTCAACGGGTAAATCACGTGATAGCTCGTAAGCCATTAGCATTGCAATTTCGTCAACGACCTCACGAAAGACTTTCGTCCCACTATTTTTATCACGGATAATTGTTAGTTTATGTTGGATTAACGGATGATCAATTACTTGAAATTTTCCCATTTAAATCGCTCCTTTTACTGTTTCTATTATTGTAAAACAAATTTGGTTTTCAGACAAGGAATCTTCATAGACTTTCTCGATTTTCACAGAAAAAAGTAGTTTCAAGCGGATAGGCCTGAAACTACTTCCGGGATTATTTGACTTTTAAAGGATGTGCGTCTGTTAAGGCTAGCACTTCTTTTTTCACTTCTGCTAAGACTGCTTCATTTTCACTATTTTCAAGTACTTTAAGAATTAATTTCGCAACCGCTGCAGAACTTTCTTCATTAAATCCACGACTGGTAATCGCTGGTGTACCAATGCGAATCCCGCTTGTTTGGAAAGGACTTAATTTTTCAAATGGAATCGAATTTTTATTGACCGTAATGCTGACGGTATCTAATAGTTTTTCTGCTTGTTTCCCTGTCATCCCAAAGTCCGTAACTTCGATTAATAACAAGTGATTATCCGTAGCGCCTGAAACGAGACGCGCTTTATCAGAGGCATTAAAGACTGCGGCCATTGCTTGTGCATTTTTAATCACTTGCTCGCCGTACGTTTTAAATTCCGGTTGTAGGGCTTCTTTAAAGGCAATCGCTTTTCCGGCAATCACATGTTCTAAGGGGCCACCTTGAATTCCTGGGAAGACCGCACTATTAATTTTTTTGGCCAATGTTTCGTCGTTTGTTAAGATCAGTCCGCCACGAGGACCACGTAACGTTTTATGCGTAGTTGAAGTGACAATGTCTGCATAGGGAACTGGATTTGGATGCGCACCCGTTGCCACTAGTCCGGCAATATGTGCCATATCGACCATTAATTTTGCGCCAACTTCATCGGCAATTTCTTTAAATTTCGAAAAATCAATCGTTCTTGAATAGGCACTTGCGCCAGCTACGATTAATTTGGGTTGATGTTTTTGTGCGAGCGTACGAACCACTTCATAATCAAGAACTTCCGTTTCTGGATCAACACCATAAGCAACAAAGTGGTAGGTTTTCCCACTAAAGTTTACTGGTGAGCCATGAGTTAAATGTCCCCCCGCTGAAAGATCCATCCCTAAAACGGTATCGCCAGCTTCGATTAAAGATAAATAAGCCGCTGTATTGGCTTGTGAACCCGAGTGTGCTTGAACATTGGCAAATTTTGCACCAAAAATTGCTTTCGCACGTTCAATCGCTAAATCTTCGACCACATCAACGAACTCACACCCACCATAATAACGACGTCCCGGATACCCTTCTGCGTATTTATTCGTTAAAATGCTTCCTTGAGCTGCCATGACACCTTCTGAAACAATATTTTCAGACGCAATTAACTCAATATTATTTTGTTGGCGGACCCCCTCATTCTTAATCGCATCCCATAATTCTTGATCAAATTCTTTATAATCCATCTACACACAAACATCCCTTCAAATAAGATAAACAGATTGTATCATAAAGATTGACGACTTTGAAATGTTTTCCCTCGATAATTCCATTCTTTCTGAAAAAATACCGAAAAATAACAGAAGAACACGAACGTTCTTCTGTATTGAAAATAAAATTATTCAGATATCCAACTTGAACCTAAAAAGTATTGCTGATTGGTTGCCTTTTTCAAACGATTCATATAAGCCACTCCTAAGCCAACTTCTGAAAAAGTTGGGACGAAAATGACATCGACGTCGGCCTCATCTAAGGCACGTAAACCGGCAAAGAGTGCTTTGGTAGCTGCCTCTACTGTGTCTTCCTCGTAGACGTAAGTCGCAGCGAGCGCTGGTTGATAGGTTTGAATCCTACCAGGGTCGCCGAACAAGCCGATTCGTAGATGTCGCGCTTGTGCCTGAGCGATTGCTTCTGGCCATTCTTCTGGTCCCACCATCATCGCAGGTGTCTTCGGTGCGTAATGCTTATATTTCATTCCTGGAGATTTTGGAACCCCCTGTTCGTTCGCCAAATGTGGATCTAAGGAGACCTCAATTTTCAGTATCGCTTCTAGGGCTTCTTTGGTGATCGCACCTGGTCGTAAAATCATCGGAGGCTTCGCGGGGTCACTCAAATCCAAGACGGTCGATTCGACACCAATCGCAGTGGCCCCCCCTTCGAGGATTCCGGCAATTTTTCCGTGTAAATCATGATACACATGCTGACTTTGCGTCGGACTTGGCCGTCCCGACGTATTTGCACTCGGTCCAACAAGTGGCACTTGGGCTTCATGAATCAAAGCAAGGGTGTCCGGATGGTTTGGCATTCGGAAAGAAACTGTCGGTAAGCCCGCAGAAACGACACTTGGTAAGGCTCCTGGCTTCACTTTAAAAATCAAGGTCAATGGTCCCGGCCAAAAGTGTTCAACGATAGTCGTTGTTAACGGGTGAAAAATAGATACGTAGTCTTTGACTTGTTCAAAATTTTCCACATGGACAATTAACGGATTGTCACTTGGTCGGCCTTTGACTTGAAATACTTGTTGGACAGCTTCAGCCGAACGCGCATTGGCTCCGAGACCATAAACCGTTTCTGTTGGAAAAGCAACCAACTGACCCGCGCGCAAACATGCAGCGGCTTCTTTTATTTCTTCTGGTTTAAATATTCTTGTTTCCACAAGTTATACACATCCCTTTTCTTAAAAATTGGCGAGTTATCAACATATCCACCTAAGTTATACCCAAATTGTGGATAATCTCTTTGTCAAGTGTGGATTTCTCTGTGGGTAATTAGGTGAAAGGCTCTCATTCTTAACCTATCAAGCTTTTTTCTATTTTCTCCTCCAAAAAAATAAATAGTTACGCACAATGTTGTGGATAACTATTCCACCACGACGATACGATCCAAGCCACTTAAATCGGGACGAATCGTTACCTTTTTCTCAGGAAAGGCCGCTTGAAAGAGGCTTTGAACGGCCTTTCCTTGTTGATAACCGATTTCTAAAAAGATTTTTCCTGATGGCGCCAGTTTTTCACGTGCTTCAGTAGCCAGCTTTTGATACATAGCCAAACCTTCATTGGCTGCAAATAAGGCGAGTTTCGGTTCAAAGCTTCGAACACTCTCATCCATCATTTGCCACTCGTCGGCAGCAATATAAGGCGGATTCGAAAGGAGGATATCAATCTCTCGCGTAATCGGTGCTAACGTATCTCCTAAATAAAAAGCTACGTCTGCTTGTAAATTTCGACCATTTTGCTTGGCGATAGCCAAAGCCTCTGCTGATAAATCGACACAGGCGACTTCCCAAGTTGGACGTTCAAGTTTTAGGGATAACCCAATCGCTCCCGACCCAGTGCCTACATCTACCACATAAGCCGTCGACGTCTGACACGTCTCCAGACAAAGCGCCACTAATTCTTCTGTTTCCGGTCGAGGAATTAATGTTGCCTCACTGACTTGAAAGCGCCGATCATAAAATACTTCAAATCCCAGCAAATATTGTGGGGGATAGTGTTGCGCTAAGCGTTCAAGGTCCTTTTGCACTTGTACTTGTTCCTGTTCTGGAATTTCTTTTTGCCAATTCAAAAACCAATCGGTCTTACTCCAATTTTTCCGACCTAGTAAGACGTATAGAATATGATGGCCGTCAATTCCCTTTTCTTCTAAAAAAGAAGAAGCCCAGGAAAGGACTTCTCGATAAGTTTTAGCCATGTTGTAGCTCTTCCAATTTCGATGTTTGATCGTAAATAATTAAAGCATCCACGATTTCATCTAATTTCCCAGCTAAAATTTGGTCTAGTTTTTGAATGGTTAAACCAATTCGATGGTCGGTCACACGATTTTGTGGGAAATTGTAAGTTCGAATGCGTTCCGAACGGTCACCCGTTCCAACTGCAGATTTCCGATCAGCATCGTAAGCACTTTGCGATTCTTGTAACATTTGGTCATAAACCCGAGCGCGTAACACTTTCATCGCTTTTTCACGGTTTTTAATTTGTGAACGTTCATCTTGCATCGCAACGGCAATCCCTGTTGGAATATGAGTTAGACGCACGGCAGATGCCGTCTTGTTGACGTGCTGCCCACCTGCACCGGATGCATGATAAATATCGGTACGGATGTCTTTTTCTGCTAAATCGATTTCCACTTCTTCCGCTTCAGGTAAAACAACCACGGTTGCCGTTGAGGTATGAATCCGACCTTGCGATTCCGTTGAAGGAACACGCTGGACGCGGTGTGCGCCACTTTCATATTTTAACTTAGAAAAGACATTGTCACCAGTGATCATCATGATTACTTCTTTGTAGCCACCAATTCCTGTTACGTTGGCGTCCATCACTTCAACTTTCCAACCTTGGGCATCGGCATAACGTTGGTACATTTCAAACAAATCGCCTGCAAATAACGCCGCTTCATCTCCACCGGCTGCTCCCCGAATTTCCATGATGATATTTTTATCATCGTTAGGATCTTTTGGCAGTAATAAGATTTTCATTTGTTCTTCAAGTGCCACTTTTTCTTTCTTTAAGTCACTTAATTCTTCTTTTGCCATTTCAGCCATTTCCGCATCAAGGCTTTCACTAAGCATTTCTTCCATCTCTGCGATTCCTTCGACTACCACTTTGTAGCGACGGTAAACAGCGACGGTTTCACGCGTACTTGCTTCTTCTTTTGAAAGCGACATAAAACGATTCGTATCAGAGACCACATCTGGGTCACTTAATAACTCGCCTAACTCTTCATAGCGGTCTTCAATCGCTTGTAATTGATCGTACATAACTATCGACTCCTTTACATTAAATATGCTTCATTTTTGGATTAAAATAATGTTGACGACAAACAGGGTAATAGGCTTCATTTCCCCCAATTTGAACTTGCTCCCCTTCATAAACAGGGACGTCATCGACATAGCGTAAGTTCATGATGGCTTTTTTATGACAAAACCAACAAATGGTCTTCATTTCTTCAATTTTATCTGCATAAAGTAGCAGTGCTTTGGATCCTTCAAAGAGTTCATTTCGAAAATCATTTTTCAACCCAAACGCCATCACCGGAATATTCAACTCATCCACAATTTTTGTTAAGGCAAAAACGTGGTGCGCTTTTAAAAATTGCGCTTCGTCAATTAAGACGCAATAGGGTTTAAAATCTAATGATTGAACAACTGCATAAAGATCGGTTTCTTCAAAAATCGATCGCGCTTCTTTGCCAATCCCAATGCGACTTTTCACTTGGCCCAGTCCCGAGCGCGTATCTACCCCACTCGTCATTAAAACGACTGGCTTGTTTTGTTCTTCATAATTATGAGCCACTTTTAAAATTTCAATGGACTTGCCACTATTCATTGCTCCATATTTAAAAAATAATTGCGCCATCTCTCATCCTCCACTTACTCCTTTGGTATTATACTTGAAAATCGGAATATTTTACAGTAAAAGAAAAGAGTTTTGCCGTTTTTTAGCAAAATGCCACTCTTTCTTCCCAGATTTAAAAGAAAAAAAGGAAGCACAAACCTCGTTTTGTTTGAAGAAATGAGAGGGATTGGAATCACTGACTTTTTCAATGGTTCGTATTCCATGAAGTCTCTGAAAATACAGATTTTTATTGCCTGTTTCTCTGTCAAATATTTGTAACAGACGAAGGGGGCTGTGACATCTGCCACAGCCCCTCACCTTTTTTGCTCGTTAGGGTGCTTCTCGCTTAAAGCGGGTAATCTTCTTTTCTTCCAAAGCACGCCATTCTTCCTGAAGCAAACCAAAATCAATTTGATCGTACCATTTGCCACTTTGATAAATGCTTTTGCGGTTCAAGCCCTCTTGTACAAAGCCTAATTTTTGATAGAGCGCGATGGCTGGTTGATTAAAGGCATGCACATGCAAGCGCACTTTATTCAAACCTAAATGATCAAACGCATAGGCTAATAATAATTCCACCGCTTCTTGCCCGTAGCCTTGTCCACGATAGGCTTCGTTTGGAATACCAATTCCCAAGATGGCTGAACGGTTTTTCAACATCACAGTCGTTAACGAAATAAAGCCCACCAATTCGTCATCTTCTGTTTGACGAATCGTAAAGAAGAACGCTTCATTACTATCAGGGTCTCCAAATAAATCCTCCCAATCATCCACGCCAAAGGGATGGAAAACATCATCGCTAATGCCACGCATAAATGTTGGATCCCACTGCCACTCAGCAAATAATTCCGTATCCCCTTCACGTAGCTCTGCTAAATACACTTTTTTTCCTCGCATTTTTTTACTCCTCTAACCGTAAGTCCAATTCCACCCATAACAATCCGTGGTCAGAAAGACTGGTTTCTTTCATGCCAACGGCTTCGATTTGGAAGTTGGCACTCACTAAAATATTATCAATGGCAAAGTTTTTCATCGTTTCATCTTCCAGCAAGAAGGTGTCAAACCACTGACCTTGAAACCCATTTACCTTCTGAAATTCTGCAAAAACTTCCCATTCGTTTAAGGTTTGATCAAAATTAAAATCACCAACAATCACTTGCCACTGACAATTATTTTGCAGAATTCTCGCTTTTAATTCTTCCACCTGTTTCGCCCGTATTTCCGGTGATTCAAAAGACAAGTGTGTGTTATAAAAAGCGATTTTCTGTTGATTCGGACCTTCAAAAATTACCTCTTGAAAAACACGTGGCTCTTCCCCTGTTGTTTGGTAAACATGATGGTCTATTTTTTGTGGCTTGACTTGGCTTAAAACGCCCATTCCGTATTCCCCGCCATCTGAAAAAGGAAAAGCGCTCTGATAAATTTGATAGGGATAGGCTTCTCCAGCAATTTCTGTCAACATATCTTTCGGGTTGCGTTTTGAAAAGAAATCGACTTCTTGTAACCCAAGCATCGTGAAATTTTCTTGTTCAAGTACTTTTTTGATTTCTTCTGTTGCCGGATTTAACCCCGCTGCAATATTAAAGGTGCCGATTTTCAGTCTCACTTTACTACTCCTTTATTTTTCTTTTAAAAAAACTACATGCCTCTGCTTCTCACTTTCAAAGACTGCGGTGGCAAGCATTAAATGAAAAGAACTTTTTCGACCACTTCAATTTTCGGGTCAATGGATTGAATGACTGGACAATTTGGTGAAATCAATTTGACACAACGCTCCGCTTTTTCTTGATGTAAGACAGGTACCCTCGTGTAAATTACAAGATCAATCGATTGGATGGGGTTGGTTTTTTCGGCCATATTTCTCGTATAGCTCGCCGTTATTTTTTCAATTTCATGGGGTACTTTCGATTTTTCTAAAACAGAAGCGTACACGTACCCTGCACAAGCAGCCACTGAAGTGACGAGACTTTGAACAGGCGAATAACCGTCCTCTCTCGTTAAAATCCAAGGTTCACTTTTTGTCTCTAAGGTAAACGCCTGACCGACTTTATTTAAAGTAAATGTTTCAACTGACATCACAATCACTCTTCCTTTTCTTTTTCATTTTTTAGAAAAATGCCATCTGATTTAATGGCCAGTAGCGCCAAATCACTTTCCCCTCAACATACGATTCATCAACCATACCAAAGGACCGACTATCTTTAGAGACAAGGCGATTGTCCCCTAAGACAAAATACTTGCCTCGTGGGACGGTGACTTCAAAATCATCGGTAAAAGTGGTGGCATTGGCCGCAATTTGTTGAAAATGATCATTATAAGCGTAGGTTTCAATTAACTCCCCTTGCCGAAATAAGTTCTGGTATTCCGCTAAGTAGGTTTCGTCGAGCACTTTTCCATTAATACTTAATTGATCGTTTTTCATGGTAATCGTCTCACCTGGTAACCCTATGACTCGTTTCACCGCTAACTTATTTAAGTCATCTGGTTCTTGAAGTGTAATAATATCTAAACGTGATAATTGATTGGTTTTTAAGGTTAACATTTTTTGACCATCGGCTAAAGTCGGATCCATTGAATGTCCCTTCACCGAAACGGGTGTAATAAAATAGACGCGCAAGAGCACAAAAACCGCTAAGATGAGAATAAATGCGCCCCAATTCTTAAGAAATTCTTTCAAATCTTTCCTCCTTCTTTCATAAAACCTTGATTAAACGTAGTATAACATAGCTGAATTACCAAAGTCCTATGCTTCTTTTCTTTTTTATGAATTTTATAGGATTTTCTTTGGTATACTACACATACAAACAAATACTTAAGGAGGGTTGTCGCATGTCCTGGGAAAGAAAGCTTCGCCTTTTTTTTCGACGCAATCGAATTTTCTTATATCAACACGTGTCTTCCATTCAAATGATTGTCATTTATTACTTACTTGTGACGGCTTTGGCCCTCGGTCTGTTTTACTTACCTTTTTTTCGACAAGAAGGAAGTCAGGTTGCTTTTATTGATTTATTATTTATGGCCGTTAGTACCATTAGCGTCACGGGTTTGTCTACATTTCCGATTAATGAAGTCTTTAACCGAAACGGTATCGTCTTACTCTCAATCTTATTTCAAGTCGGTGGGCTAGGCATTATGATGATTTCAACCTTTTTCTTTATTTTGTCAAATAAACGGATTTCATTAAAACAACGACAACTGATTATGACCGACATGAACCAACCAAAGTTAAGTGGCATCGTCCGTTTGATTCGAACGACCTTTTTGATTTTAATTAGCTTTCAAATTGTCGGTGGCATTATTTTTGGCTTTTATTTTAAGATGACTGGCCACTATCACCACTGGCTGGATGCCTTTTTCAACGGCTTTTATCAATCCATTTCTGCCGTAACAAATTCTGGTTTCGATGTCACGGGCCATTCGATCGTGCCCTATTCAAACGATTATGCCTTTTTATTTATGATTATGTTTTTAATTTTCATTGGTGGAATTGGTTTTCCAGTCATTATGGATGTGCGCTCATGGCTGATTACAAAATGTAAAAAGAAAAAGCCGCATCAGTTACCTTACCGTTTTACCTTATTAACCAAAATCGCCTTTTTATCCTTCATTATTTTATTTACGGGTGGGACCCTCGCGATTTTTTTATTAGAAAAAAATCACCTATTTCAAGGCACTACGCCGATGTATCAATGGATCACCAGTATGTTTTACTCTGTCACGACCAGAAATGCTGGCTTACAAATCCACGATATTAGTGAATTTCAAACGACGACCTTATTGATTTTTTCTTTACTCATGTTTATCGGTTGTAGTCCGAGTTCTGTGGGTGGGGGTGTCCGAACGACGACGATTGCGATTATCGGCTTATACCTCTTTTCTTTCTTGAAAAGCGAAAGTCGGGTCAATGTTTTTGGCCGTCAAATCGATGATGATGACTTACAAAAATCCATTGTGGTTTTTATGCTTTCATTAATTATGTGCTTTAGTAGCGTGGTTTTCTTAACTGCCATTGAGGATTTTTCATTAATTGCGATTATCGTGGAAGTCGCCTCTGCCTTTGGAACAACGGGCATGTCTCTGGGCATTACACCCGAACTTTCAACGATTGGAAAGGTGGTAATTGGCGCTTTAATGTTTATTGGACGGATCGGGATGCTTTATACACTCTTATTATTCGTACCGAAAGAAACCCGAGATTTAGGCTACGAATACCCAACAGAAAAAATTATTATTGGATAAGGTGCAAACCTTATCCTTTTTTTTGTATGGGGAGAAAAATGATGAAAATTAACTCATTAAATATTCTGAAGAAGTTTAAAATAAATAATATGGCGATTATTCGAACGAGTCAACTAGTTAAACACTTAAATTTTAAACGTATCTCAAAAATATACAAGATATTCAGATATCATTTAATTAATAGGAGAAATCTATAGTCAGGAAACCAGTTATCCAAAAAAAAAGACCAATCATCAAGAAAAGGTATAAAAAACAGATTAATTCTTTTACAATTTAACTAAAAAAAGACAAAGGAGGATTTGTATGGAAGTAAAGTTTGAAAAAAACCATTTATTAGAGGATCATTTAGTCCTTATACAAGCAAAAGAGAAGACTGCCGAAATCGAATCCATTATTGGGAAGATAGAAAATACTAAAACAGTTTTAAGGTGTTCTCATAATGATCAGAATTTTATGGTTCCTTGCAATGAGTTTATTCGATTTTTTTCGGCAAACAAAAGAATCTATGGTGAGACTTCGAGTTCTGAGTATCTCTTTCCTTATCGACTTTATGAATTAGATACAATGTTACAAAGTAATTTCATTAGAATTTCCAATACGGAAATAATTAATGTTAACTTTATTAAATCTTTAGAATTAACCAGCTCTGGCATCATTATTATCTATTTTAAAAATGGAAATCAGACGAGTTCTTCTAGAAGATATTTAAAACTCATAAAGGAGTGTTTACTATGACAAACAAAATAGCTTTAAATTTAATTAATGGTTTTATATTAGGTGTATTTATCGGACTTTTATTTTCAATATTTTTTTCTTTTATCTACTCAGGGGATACCTATATTCCTATGACACCAGGTTTTAAAGAAATTTTTTCTAATGAACTCTTTGCATTCCTCATTTCAGTGCTACTTTGGGGCGTAATTGGTTTAATCTTCACTGCTACTAATTTTATTTTCACTAGCACAGATTGGGGTATTGCTAAAATGACTGCTATCCATGCCTTAGTTTCTTATATTTTATTTTTACCAATTGCTCTTTATTTAAATTGGATTCATTTTACAGTTGCAAATACCATAATATTTACGATTATATATATTATGATTTACATAATAATTTGGAATATCTCAATGTTTAAAGTAAAGAAAGATATTCATAAAATAAATAGCAAGATACAATAACTCATTTGAATACTAAGGTTATTCGAGGTCACCAATATATGAAAAAACACTAAAATGCCTCAGAAACATTCTGAGGCATTTTCACTCTTGATGACTTCCAAACATATCAACACCGGCATTAAACCTCTCTTTACAAATGCGAAGTATCGTTAAACTTCGTTACAATACTTTGCTGATAATGATTTGTACTTAATAAGGTGATACTACCTACATCAGCTTGAAAATAGGCCTGATGTAACATTTCAGGAGCAAACTTTAACCACCAGGCTACAATATAGCTTAAAGTTCCTCCATGAGTGACGATGATCAGATTCTCTTCTTTTTCTTTTTTCAGAATACTATTCATCGTATCAGAAACTCTATGATCGAATTCTCCTCAACTCTCACCTTCGTCAAACATCCGATGAGCCAAATCAAATTTATTGTCTTTCAGTGGATTTCGATGCTTTTTTTCCCATTCCTTTATCTGCCCAATGGCCACACCTGTGTTTCATTCTCTCAATCCCTTTTCAAGATGAACCTTTAAATTTAAATGTTCTCCAATAATATCCGCTGTTTGAGAGGCTCGTAATAAGTCAGACGAATATAATCTAGGATTCTCAAATTGCTCGACAACACTTTTTAAACTTAAACCTATTTTTTTCGCTTGTTCTCTTCCCAGTTCCGTCAAATTTGATTCAGTCCAACCGCCAGACATCTTATTGATATGATGCTCCGATTGACAATGCTGGACGAGAATGATTTTCTGCATTTTTATTCTCCTTTAAATCGCTCTTTTTTAAATTAAATCAGTCGCTTACTTATAAACAACAGCAAACTTCTCAAATACCACGATCATATCCCATTGAAATTGGTACCCCGTTTGTTTTCCAACAATATTAAAAAATTCCATATGCTTAGCTTGCCATGTTTTCAATGTCAAATCTTCGCCTTCATATTTGCATAAATCATAGGTCATCTCCTCAAATGGAAGTTTCATCACTTCCATGGTTTGGATAATACATCGCGGTCGCCCCTTAAAATCAGTCACAATGGAGTAATCGTTGACCTTTGGTTCTCTTTCATTATTCAAAACATATTCTTCTTGAGCAGAACTAGTCGCCGTTTTTTTTCCATCTAAAACGAGATTCAATAAATGATTCGCAGATTTTTCATCACTTCCAAAATAAAAAGCTTCAAAACATCTTGTCTCCAAAGGTAGCTTCTTTTCTTCTAAAAATTTTTTCCAGTAGGCTTGAACGTCCATTAATCTCTCACATCCTTTTCACAATCATAGCGCATTCACATCCTTCTTAACAAACCTTTAAATCCCATAAAGAGGTTTTCGGATGACTCATAAACTGTCCAAGAAGTGCTGCATTTGTTTTTTATTTTTAAAGAGAATGATTTCTTTTGTTTGACTGACTTTATTTAATCGTTCTTCCACTTGCAGTTTTTGTTTTTTCGGGTAATTCCAAATAAATTTCAAAAAGTCAAAATCAAGTTTTTCAGGACACTCTGCTTGCATATCAGGTCTCGACTTTCCTTTAAATTGAAAATATCTTTGAATCACACGATAAAGACATAGCCAACGATTCAGATCAAAGAAGATAATTGCATCCGCAGCATTGATTCTTAGATCCATCGTACCATTATAATTGCCATCGATAATCCAAGATTCTTTTTTCATTAATTCTTCTTGAATGCTTATTTGTTCCCTTCGAGTCGTCATCTCCCAATTAGGCTTCCACAGCAAGGTATCTAAATGAAAGACGGGAATACCGATTTTTTCACTGAGTTTTCTTGAAAAAGTCGATTTCCCTGCTCCACTAGAACCAATAATAATGATTTTTTTCATCGTTCATCAGATTCCTTTCCTACATATTAGTAATTATTAATCTCTAGATAGTATTCTTCATGTAAATTCTATCATTCCTGTGTTCTTTTCCTCAACAGAATCCTACATACTTTTTTAGTGATTGCCAAAACAATTGATACCGACCACCTCCCACCTTCCTCCAACAAAAAACTTCTTTAAATTAATTCATAAACTCGCCATCGCCTTTTTATCTTTTGAGCAGAATATGGTATGATTAGTTGAATTTGACTACCTATAGTCAAACCAAGGTGTCGACACTTACGATGGAGGTTTCAAATGAATATACGTCATTATTTTGCGTCAACGGTCGGAAAGACAACGCAATGGCTTTTACAAACATTCTTTAAAGGAGGTTCTAGTTACCCTGGAAAACTTGCTTTAAAGCTTGACCCAAAAATTTTAGATCATCTGGCAAAAGATTATGAAGTGATTGTCGTTACAGGAACAAATGGTAAAACCTTAACGACTGCTTTAATTGTGAAAATTTTACAACAACAATTTGACAATGTCTTAACGAATACCACTGGTGCAAACATGGTCCAAGGAATCGTCTCGACTTTCTTATCGGCTCGTTCAAAAAAAGGGCAAAAGAAATTTGCGGTCCTGGAAATTGATGAAGCGAGTCTCAGTAAGGTGACTCCATACATTAAGCCAGAGCTCTTTGTCTTTACCAATATTTTCCGCGATCAAATGGATCGTTACGGCGAAATTTACACGACCTACCAAATGATCGTAGATGGTGCTGCGAATGCCCCTCAAGCAACCATTTTGGCAAATGGGGATTCTCCGATTTTCAATTCAAAGGAAACTCCAAATCCACGCATTTATTTTGGTTTCGATCATGAGGCGGACCACGAACAAATGGCCCATCCAAATACCGATGGCGTCCTTTGTCCAAAATGCCAACATATTTTACATTATCAAATGATTACTTACGCGAACTTAGGGAAGTACTATTGTCCAAATTGTGACTTCAAACGTCCTGAACTCACTTATACACTCAACGCTTTAGGTGAAATGACCAATGTTTCTTCCGAATTTACAATGGATCAAGAAGCGTACAAAATTGAAGTCGGTGGACTCTATAACGTCTATAATGCGTTGACTGCAGCTGCTGTTGGTGAGCATTACGGTGTCACTCCTGAGAAAATTCGCCGTGGCCTTGGTTACGATGAAAAAGTCTTTGGCCGACAAGAAGTCATTCAAATTGGCGCAAAAAAATGCACCCTTGTATTGGTGAAAAACCCGGTAGGCTTAAACCAAGTAATTGATACGATGAACTTGTCTCCAAACGACTTCTCACTCGTTTGCTTACTCAATGCCAATTATGCCGATGGGATTGATATCAGCTGGATTTGGGATGGTACATATGAGAACTTAACCAAACGAGTCATTCCACAAGTCCTAACCGGAGGCGAACGCCGAGAGGACATGACTTTCCGCTTAAAAGTGGCCGGCATTGCTGAAGAGACATTGACTGAATGCGCAAACTTTGATGAAATCATTCAAAAAATCCCACAACTACCGACGGACCATGTCTATATTTTAGCAACCTATACAGCCGTCTTACAACTCCGTCAAAAATTGACGGAACAAGGCATCTTAAAGGGAGGGAAATAAGATGACCAAACGTGAACTACGTGTCGCCCACCTTTACGGCAACTTACTCAATACTTATGGCGATAACGGCAACTTACTGGTACTCGACTATTTAGCAAAAAAAATGGCTGTTGCTTTTAACATTACGATTGTCAGTCTTTATGAACCTTTTCATGCAGAAGATTATGACTTTGTTTTCTTCGGTGGCGGTCAAGACTATGAGCAAAAAATTGTTTCAAAAGACTTACAAAGTAAAAAAGAAGCATTGATTACTTACATTGAAAATGACGGTGTCTTACTAGCAATTTGTGGTGGCTACCAGCTCCTAGGTGAATACTATGTCACAGCAAATAACGAAAAAATTGAAGGCATTCATGCACTCGATCATTACACGATTCGGCAAGACAACAATCGTTTTATTGGCGATGTGAAGATTTTCAATGAAGCATTTAACGAGACTTATGTGGGTTTTGAAAACCATAACGGCAAAACCTATTTGGGTACAAATGAACGTCCTTTAGGAAAAGTCTTAGAAGGTCACGGAAACAATGGCGAAGATCAAACCGAAGGGGTTATTTATCGAAACGTCTTTGGCTCGTACTTCCATGGGCCGATTTTAGCCCGCAACCCACACCTGGCTCAAAGACTGCTAGACCTTGCCTTAACTAAAAAATATGGATAAAAATAAAAACAGTAGGTAACGACAGTTTTTCCCGTCGTCACCTACTGTTTTTATTCAGCTAAACGCATCATCACACCGAAGTGGTCACTTACTAAAGGCTCTTTTACGCCATCAAATAAGACTTCATGGTGTGCGACTGTTAGTGCCTCACTCACAAAAATATAGTCAATCCGTAATTTCCCTGCATGATCGTTCCAACCATCAATTGGACCTTCAATCGTTGCTTCTCCAATTACGATTTCTGCTGCCTCAAACCCATCTTTCAATTGTAAGGAACTTTCCAAAACGAGCTGATGGCCGACAGTGCCTGCAATCTGATTAAAATCGCCGGCTAAAATCATGGGATACGGGGAATCTTTCAAAATCGCTTCGGCTTTTTGCCATTCAATTTTAAAGGCGTCCTCCGCCCACCAGGAATGATGGACACTCCCAACAGTATAGAGCGTGCCATTTTTTTCTGTCACACCGCTCACTAAAATCCGACGACGTGAATCGTGGATATCCGTACAATCTGACAGCACAGAGACGGCTGCTAATAAGGGTTCTTTCGAAAGTAGCGCGAGTCCTTCTTCGTAATGTTCGTAAGCGTAGTGGCTAAAGCCCCAAGTCCAATAATATTCTTTGTCCTTCACTTGCAAAGCTTGTGCTAGAACAAGCGCAAAATTATCGGCTAAAATCGGCCAGCTCTCATCATTTAAGCAATACCATTCATCTAAAACAGCGAGTTCCCCGTCTTTTCTTTGGTTGACCTCTTGTAAAGCAATCACATCAAAATCTTCTAAAACGATTTTCTCAACGAGCGCTTGTAATTTTTCTTGGCTATTTTCTTCAATCCAACTATGACAATTTAAAGTCAATACTTTCATTTTCAAACTCCTTTATTTTTATCTTCTTTGAGTATAACATAGGCAGATTTCTCCGCCTACTCCGCTTGACTATGCAACCGATTGCGCTTATGATAGAGGCAGACGAAAAAGATGACTCATTTCAATAAAACAATGAAATCAACTAGATTTTGCTTGAATTTTAACGTAGACAAGTGAGACCTGATTCGGATATTTTTATTAAAGGAGTGCAAGGCCAATGAGTACTACTGTAAAAGATGTGGCAAAAAAAGCCGGCGTCGCAACTTCCACCGTCTCACGTGTGATTAACGATCATCCAAGTATCTCCGAAGAGACAAAAAAACGCGTTCGTAAAGTAATGGACGAACTCGGTTACACCCCTAATCTTGCGGCACGAAATTTAGGAAAAAGAAGTGCCAGTGCCATCGGAGTCATTCTTCCCCCATTGAACTCAAAAGAACGACTTGGGAACCCTTTTTACTTGGAAACAATTGAAACGATTAACGAAGAAGCACGGAAATCACAAATGTCCGTAGCTATTGCTTCCGCAAGAGACTTCGCAACTCTTTTAGCGAACGTGGAGCGCATGCATCGCCAAAAACAAGTCGATGGTTTTATTTTGACTTATTCCGATAAATACGACCCGATTATTACCTATTTAATGGCGAATCAGATTCCCTTTACCTTGATTGGGCAACCGTATCGACAAGAAGAACAAATTGTTTATGTGGATAATGACAACCAACTACTCGGAAAACAAGCGACGGAGTACTTAATCGAACAAGGCCATCAAAAAATCTTATTTATCACGAACACCACCCACGAAAATCTCTATTATGAACGTTTCTTTGGTTATCAAAAGGCGATGATGATGACGGGGTTGACCGTCTTTCCCGCAGTTTCTTTTGAAAAAACCGAAGATTACCCCAACTTTGCTCAAGTTTTAGAAGAGACGCAAGCAACTGCTTTGGTGGTGATTGATGATCTATTCGCCGTTCGCATCATGCAATTAGCTGATTTACTAGGCTATAAAGTGCCGGATGATTTGTCCGTGATTAGTTTTAATAACTCCATTTTCACCACGTTAACGCATCCTTACTTAACAAGTATGGATATTGACGTCGCTTCGTTAGGTGAAATTGCAACACAACAACTGATGGCTCAACTTCAAAAAAGCGAAGTCCAAAGCAGTTTACGAGTCGTCGTTCCTCATGAGTTAATTCAAAGAGAAACAGTGCTCAATCGAAAGAAACAATCACGCATATTTTGAGTTGCTCAAGCAATCGTCTCTCGTTGGATTTTTGCACCTAGCGAGAGACGATTCTGTTTCGCGATGCCTTTTAAATGAAAAAAACTCCAAGCATAGAAGAAGCTATGCTTGGAGTTTTCCCTTTATTCAATTACTTCCCAGGTTCTGAAGCGATAATGGTTAAGTCGCCTTTGATTTCCCAGCTTTCGATTTGGTTTGGTAGGATGAAGCTTGTACCCATTGCTAGATCATAGGTTTCACCATTAACGAGCAGTTGTCCTTCACCAGTAATAACCGTTGCCAAGGTATAAGGAGCTGCTTTTTCTAAAGCCAATTGGCCTCTTACTTGCCATTCGTAAACGTTGAAGAAGTCTGTTTTTACGTAAGTCACAATTGTTGAGTCGCCTTTTTTCTCTTCAACAATGTTGTTTTCTGGACGATTGGAAGGAACCGTTGTCACATCGACTGATTGTTGAATGTGTAATTCACGTGTTTGTCCGCTATCGTCTTTACGATCATAATCGTAAACACGGTAAGTTGTATCTGAACTTTGTTGTGTTTCTAAAATCATAATTCCTTTCCCAATTGCATGGATCGTTCCGCTTGGTACAAAGAAGAAATCGCCTTTTTTGACAGGTACGTGCGTCAAGAGTTCTTCCCAGCGACCTTCTTTAATCATCGCTTCTAGTTCTTCTTTTGTTTCGGCATGATGGCCGTAGATGATTTCTGCACCAGGTTCGGCATCGATAATATACCAACACTCTGTTTTTCCTAATTCACCTTCATGTTTTAAGCCATAGACATCATCTGGATGCACTTGAACAGATAGATCGTCTTCTGCATCTAAAATTTTAATTAATAAAGGAAACACTTCTTCCGTTGGATTGCCGAATAATTCTTTATGGTTGGCCCATAATTGGTCCAGTGTTTCGCCTTTATAGGGACCATTTTCAATCACACTCACACCGTTTGGATGCGCGCTGATTGCCCAGTCTTCCCCAATTTTATCATTTGGAATCTCATAGCCAAAAACGGTACGTAAACGACTCCCACCCCAAATTTTTTCTTGGAATACAGGTTGCATAAATAATGGTTGCATAGTTTTCTCCTTCTTATTGCATATTTCTTTGCCATTATAACATGTTTTTCGAATGGATTTCAGCTAAATATGTAGCAATTAACTCTTCGCGATGTTTTTTATAGGCTTCACGTTGATCGTTTGGATGAATGCGATTGGATAAAAAAATCCAAGCTTGTTGCGTTTGCGGATTGAGCAATAGGAAGGTGCCAGTATAACCCGTATGAAATAAAAAGGGGGCCGCCGGATTTCCTTTTAAATCCCAGCCTAACGAACGCCCTCCCTGCCGATTTGGTGTTTGGTCTTGGAGGAGGTCTTGGATATTCGTAGGCGCTAAAAATGCTGGAATGGGTTCAAAATATGCATGAACAAAACGAAGTACATCCGAAATCGTTGTAAAAAAACCCGCATTGCCAGCATGCACACCTAACACGCGCGCTTTGGGATCGTGCGTAACCCCTCGCAAGATTTCTCCTGAAGAAAGTCGTGCTGTTGATACGATTTTTTTTTGTGGAGAAAAAGGAGGGAAACCGCTTTGATTCATTTTTAAAGGCGTCAGAACCTCTTCCTGAAAGACTGCTGTGGTTGTTTTACCTGAGATTTCTTCAATTAAAAAACCAAGAATAATCGTCCCAGCATCGGTGTAGACCACCTTTTTTCCAAGATCTCGACCCGCCCTTAATCCTAAATAGGCTTGGCGTAAGGCCAACGCATCTAATTGATCACGATTCGCAATCCAAGTGACAAAATCAGCCGTGTGAGTCAGTAAGTGTCGCACTGTTACTTTCTCATCTTGAAAAGTTGGCAAATGTTTTTGAATTGCATCATCGATTGCCAATAAACCACGTGCTGCATACCGTAAAATAACACTCGTCGTACAAATGACTTTGGTTAGGGAAGCCACATCAAAAAGATGATCGATGGTCAGGACCTCTTTTTCTGGCAAACAAGCTGCGTGTCCAAGTACCGACACTTCTTCGTGCTTTCCGTCTACAAAAGCAGAAATGACGCCTGGAAAAATCCCTGCTTCATATTTGTCTTGTAGCATTTTTTTGGTTTTTTTATACATTGCTTTCTCCTCAAAAAAGAGCCGTGACAGCAATCACAGCCCGTTTATTCTCTTCACTTTTCTTATTCGTTGACACACCCAACCTGTCCGCTTGTTTCAAGAGCTAGCCGATTATTTTGTTTGTTGACGAACAAACCACCATTCTACTCCCAATGGATCAAAGACGGTTAAAATGCTTTTCTTCTTATCGATATAAAAGGCTTGTCCTTGTCGCTCTAAGTGCGATTCTAATGCAAGTAGACAGGGTTCTTCTAAGTGAAATTTTAAGAAGTCTAAGCCGAGCACTTCATCTTCTGGCGTTAAGTACTGTTCCCCTTTGGTATCCGTCCAAGCAAGTTCTAGCGCTGCCGGAGTTAAACCTAGAATTGTTTGGTAAAAAGTCGTTGCTTCTTCCAAATTTGGTACGTTTAGATGCACACCAGTTACTTTCGTTTTTTCAGTGAGTGGGGTATGATAATCACCGATTTCTCGTAAGGCTTGAGGCGTCATTCTTTTTTCTTCTTCTTGTTTTGCTTGAATTTTCAAGGTATTTTCTTCAGGATCTACAATCGTTAGTTCTACATAGTCCTCATAAAAATGAATGGTCAAGGCCTCTTCGTCTGCTTTTAATAAACGACAATAAATTCCCGCCAGTTCTTTCATACTCGCAACGGTTAAGGTAAAACTCATTAATTTTTTCATTTCACCAAAATGTGGGTAGGCGCGCGGGCTTTCTTCTAGCCATATTTGTTCACACGGACTCCCCTTCACTCCCATAATCGCGAGGGCATTTTCTTCTTGTTTTAAACCAAAGCCTATCATCCCTCGATAAAAATCAATCATCCGATCTCTGTCTTGTACACGGATCGTAATTGTCTCTAAAGTCGCCGTCTTTCCTAATGTAAAACTTGACATTTCAAACTTCCTCTCTATTACTTCTTTGACTATTGTACTGTTGAACGCTTTTTTAGGCAACTAAAAACCTAAGTGTTTGTGAGTAAAAAAACATTATTTTTTTCTAAGGCTTTTTTTAAGCATTTTTTCTCTTCTTTCAAGAAATATGATACAGTATAGAAAAGATTAAAAAGGAGACAGGCCCTTATGGAAAATTGTATTTTTTGTAAAATCATCAAGAAAGAAATCCCTAGCTATCCCATTTACGAAGATGAAGCGGTCTACGCATTCTTAGATATTTCTCAAACGACACCCGGACACACCTTGCTTATTCCGAAAAAACATGTTTCAGATATTTTTGATTACGACGAAGATTTAGCCCAAGCCCTCTTCACACGGCTACCTAAAGTTGCCCGAGCAATTGAAGCAGCTTTTCCCGAACTTGAAGGATTAAACATTGTGAATAACAATAAAGAACTTGCCTATCAAACCGTCTTTCATTCACACGTGCATCTCATTCCACGGTATTCAAAAGCGGATGATTTTTCCATTCATTTTGGAAATCATATGGCAAAGTACACGCCTGAAGAGATGACTGCCTTAGCCAACAAAATTGCAAAGCAGGTGAAATAGATGGGCTTTTTCAAAGGACTCTTATTTGGTAGCACCTTAGGCGGCATTGGAGGCTTACTTTTTGCACCACGTAAAGGTGCAGAAACTCTCGAAAAGTGGTCGGAACCGATTGAAATCATACGAGAAGATAGTCAAACCCTACAAAAAGACTACCAAGCGGTGAAACAAAACTTGGCAAAGACACAAGCATTAAGTACGACGCTTCTTCCCCAGTTCCAAAAAGAACTTGAAAAAGAAATCGACGCCTTTAAGTTTCAATCTGCTCCACGCATCACACGAATAAACGAACAATTAAATGTTTTACAGCAACATTTAGCTGCATCTCCTTTAAATAAAGCCAAAGAATAAGAAGATTCTTTGAATTTTTATTAGTTTTTTTTTTGAAGGCGTTCTTTTATAAAATAGAGTGTGGTATAGTAGAAACGGTTCATCAACAGCAATGAAAATAGAATTTAGATAACAGGAGTGCAATTATCCATGAATAAGAAAAAAATTATTTTAGCTTTAGCAACATCCATGAGCGTTCTGGCTTTGGCTGCCTGCTCAACCAATCAAAAAAATACTGAGATTGCTACGATGAAAGGCGGCACGATTACAGCTCTTGATTTTTATGACAATGCTCGTACACAACAAAGTAGCCAACAAATTGTTTTTGATATGATTTTATCAAAAGTTTTCACGAAACATTATGGGGAAGACATTACGGATAAAGACATCGAAAAAGAGTTAAAAGAAGTCTTTGGAGATACAGATATCGATGCACAATTAAAACAAGCCAATATGACTCGAAAAGAAGCGGATAAATTAATGCGTGACCGTCTTGCTTTTGATAAAGGCCTACGTGCGCATGTTGAGCTAACCGACGCTGATTTAAAAGCAGCCTGGGAAGCATTCCATCCAGAAGTCAAAGCAGAAATTATCCTCGTCACTTCAGAGGATGAGGCAAAAGAAATTTTAGAAGAAGCGAAGAAAAAAGATGCTGATTTTGGGAAACTTGCAGAAGAAAAATCTTTACACGCTTCAAAATCTGACAAAGGACTTGTGACTTTTGACTCTGCTACTGAAGCAACCGAAATCCCAACGGAAGTGAAACAAGCTGCTTTTGAATTAAAAGACGGCGAAATTTCTGAAATTGTTCCGGTTCAATCTCAATACGGGACTGCCTTTTATATCATTCGAATGGTTGAAAACACACCAAAAGGCAATGATATGAAAAAATTCGAAAAAGAAGTGAAAGAAGCAGCAACAACAGCACAATTAGCTGACCAAGCTTTCGTGAATAAGGCAATCGGTAAAGAATTAATTAAAGCCAACGTGAAAATCAAAGATGAAGCTTTCGGTACCATCTTAACAACCTTCATTGATGCGGCAAACCCACCGAAAGAAACAGAAGAATCAGAAGCAACAGACGATTCTGCTGATAAAAAAGCAGACACAGAATCTTCTGACAAGAAAGAAGAAACAGAAACAACCGATTCGAAATAACAAGAAAGAAACTGGACTCTTAATCAACAGAGGCCAGCTTCTTTTTTTGTGGTTATACTTCTTTTGGTACATAAAAGCTACGGTTGTCCATCCCAAAGATACGATCTGTATACTCGCCCGGCGTCGCTTGGCGAATCGAGGTTAACATCATTTGCATGGACGCATCTAGATTATCGATTTGATGCAAAATTTCTGCTTCCATCACACGTGGTCGTACTGGTGAGCCGTATTCTAATAACCCGTGATGGGCAAGCACCATGTGTCGTAAAATCACGACATCTTCTGCACTATCATCAATTTTTAGTTGCAAACATGCTTTCGTAATTTCTTCATCGACAAGAACTAAATGCCCCACTAAATTACCGACCAATGTATATTCGGTCGTCAGCGCCCCACTTAATTCTAAAACTTTCCCTAAATCGTGTAAAATAATGCCCGCATAAAGTAACGAAGCATTTAATTCAGGATACTCTCTCACCAGCGCTTTGCCTAGGCGTAACATCGTAGTTGTATGATAAGCCAAGCCACTCGCAAAGGCATGATGATTGCGTTTTGCTGCAGGATAATCGAAAAATTCTTTTTGGTATTTTGTCAAAAGATAGCGAACAATTCGATTCCAATGCGGATTCGTAATTTCAAACAAGGTTTGATTGATCTCCTCTTCCATCGCTTCTTTTTTCAAGGGTGCTCGCTCCATATATAGCGTAGGGTCCGCAGGTTCCTCTTCTTTTGCGAGGCGCAGCTGTAAAATTTTCACTTGGGGCATCCCTTGATAGACCTCACGTTTCCCCGTTAAAGCAACCACTCGACCGGCTTGAAAACGCTGAACTTCATCTTCTGATGCGTCCCAAAATTTTCCATCGACAGTACCCGAAGTATCTTGAAAAGTGAACGCAATAAAGGTTTTTCCATTTTTCGCCTTACGAATATCTGCGTTTTTTACTAAACAGAACAATTGAAACTCTTCATCGACAACTAATTCACGTATTTTTTTCATTTTTCTCGTTTTTGTTTCCACAAAAACGTTCGTCACATCCTTTGCGTCAGTATTTTTACTGATTGATTTCGTTCTTGGTAATAGCTTACCATTTCTTGGTCGGAAGACAAACAGATGATTTGATAGTCTTCGCCAAATGTGGCAAATAAACGAGCCAATTGACGTTTACGCTGGCTGTCATAGTGTAACCAACCGTCATCAATGATGACGGGCGATAAAATCGTCTCTTTTTGTAAAAACAAATAGGCGAAACGAATGGCCATAATCAACTGGTCTTTTGTACCTGTTGACAGTTGATAAATTCCTTGCACACCCATGGTCGATTCCACAAACAACAGGCCTTCTTCTAAACGAACGGCTTGGTATTCCTGATTTGTCAGTATACCGAAATAATACGAGGCTTGTTGCAGCAATTGCGGTAATTGTTGGTCAGAAAGCGCGGTTGCCAAGTCTGTTAAAAAAGCCCCTAATAAACGATTTTTCCCCCATTGCACCAGATTGGATTCAATCTCTGCCCGACGTTTTGTTTCTTCTTGATACAACTGATCAAGCGTACCGTCTGCTTGTAGCTGTTCCAGTCGTAACTGCAAGCGTTGTTTTTCTTCTAAGTCGAGATTTAAAGACTCCTGTAAACTTGCTTGGCTTGCATGAAGGGCTTCCTTTTGTGCTTGTAATTGTGCTTTGGTCATTTTCTCAGGAAATAAGGGCTGTAAAAGTTTTGTGAGCTCTTTTTTACGTGCGACTTGTTTTTCTTGTCGTTCCCACTGCTTTTTCCATAAAGGGATCTCCGTGGGATGTGTCAAGCCAAAAGTAGCGAACAATGCTTCACATTTTTCAAACAGTGCTTCGCGGTCCGCTTTTTGGCGCCGTAATTGTTGGGCCAATAAGGTACTTGGTTGCTGGAGTCGATTCATTTTCACTTCTTGCATTTCCAAATGAAAATCTTCCAAGCATTGAATTTTCTCCGCCAATTCTTTGCCTTTTAAGGGCAACCATTCATCAAAGGGGGCAAAAGAAGCTGAAAAGCGTTGTAATTGTTCACGAAGTGCTTGCTCTCTAGGGCCTAAAGCGGTCAGTTTGTGATGGAGCCTTTCAAAAGTTGCAACCTCTTCGTCGTAGTCTTGAACCATTTGTAACCATTTAGAGGTGTCCGTTTCTTGCCCGAAAGCAGGTTGGAGTTGACTTTTTGCTTGTGCCACGTTTTCTTTCATTTGCGTCACTTGTGCAACTTGTTGGGCTTGCTGCGTACGTAATTCTTGCTGCTTATGGATTTTTTCTTGCCATAGAGGACGCACTTGCCGTCCCTTACTTTGTTGCAATTGAAGGAAAACACCCCCCAAGAAAACGAGTCCCCCTAACACAAGCCCCCCTAAACGAACACCACCGCTTAAGAACCAACTTGTTCCAATTCCCAACGCCCCGACACTTAATAAGCCATAACTCAGACGTGCATGAGACGGTTTGGTTGCAAATAATTGTGGATGTGCTTTTTCGAGGCTTGCGATTTCTTGTTCAAGTTGCTCGTGTTGTTCGGTGAGCCAATCAAGACGTAAGTTGGCTTCCCTTAACTGACTTTCAGCCATTTGTAACTGTTCAATTCGTTCAGGAATTTGTGCGTCACTTTTTTCAGGTGCTTGTTGCCAGCCTCGCTTTTGCTGCAAGGCTGTGAACGTCGCTTGCAACTTGTCTTTTTCCATTTGTTGTCGTTGGCTTTCATCTAAGAGTCGCATCATGGTGACTTTCTCTCTTAAAATTTGTTGAATCCGCGCCTCCTCATCTAGATAGAAGAAATAACGTTCCGATCCTTGACCACTTTCTAGTTGTGCGAGTTCCGCTTCTTTCTTTTCGATTGCTTCGCTAATTTGTTGATATTCTTGATAAAATTGTTGGATTTTTTGGCTTTCAGCTGAGGAAATCGTCGACTCTTTCACTCCTTGCAAGGCTTGCAACTCCTCATATAAGGGCCAGTTTAATTGCTGTTGCTCGAGTAATTGGTTCTTTTGTTGCAAGGCAAGCACTTTTCCTCGATTTTCTTTGGCTTGTTTTTCATAGTAAGCCATTTTTTGATACGCTTGTTGGACTTGTCTTTCTTGTTGCTCTTTTTCTTGGATTTTTTCTTTCAGCTGCTGCCACTCAATTAGTTGTTGATTCAAGCGGAGTTTCTGTCCTTTTAGTTTATACATTTGTTGATTTTCTTTTTCATATTGTTGGACTTGGCTCATCACTTGCGCACTTCCAGTAATTCCTAAAGAAATGAGGGCATCGTGGAGTTCTTTTTCTTGGAGTCGATCCAATTCTGAGAGTTGTTCTTGTTGGAAAGTAAACACTTCTTGAAAGGTTTCTAGCGTTAAGGGTGCAAGCAACTGAGCGAGCCAAGTCTCATCCCCTTCCATCTCTCCTACTCGAATTTTCGCCCTTCCTCGATTGATCCGTCGGAAACGTTCGATCTGAACTTCTCCATAACCTGGGAGCTCAATCCAAAGCCGCCCTCCAAAAGCTGCCCCATCTGTAGGAGTATAGTCTCTTTTTTTACTGCTCTTTTTAGCAAAGCCAAAAAGCATCGTTTGAATAAAATGATAGAGGGTTGATTTCCCGGTTTCGTTTTCGCCAAAAAACAATTGATTCCCCGTGGAGAAATCAAAAGTCGCTTGACGATAATGACCGAAGCCACTAATTTCTGCTCGTATAAGTTTCATTTTCTTCCGCTTTCCAAATATATTCTTGTTCTAACTCTTTACTTGCTGCTTCTAAAATTGCTTGCTGCAACGTCTCCAGCGAAGTCACCTTGCTGGCAATCGGATGCTGCAATAACTCTTCCATCATTCCACGAAAAATGGCAAGTTCTTGGTATTGTTGAAAAATTTCTTGTTTCAATGCCGGGCTGACATGCACGGTCATCTTTTGATCGAGAACCAATTGGACTTCTTCCATCTGATACACTCGTTGCTCAAAACCTTTTTCTTTTAGTTCATAATTTAAATAAGCAATTAGTTCACTTTTTTCTTTAGGTTGTAGCCATTTTTTAGGTAAACTTTCTGTTTCACTTAACACCAGTTTCACTAATGCTTTTTCTGATTGTTTCCATCGCTCTTGGATTCTTTCTAACGCGGCTTTTTGCGTATGAATTCCTCGCATCGAAATCGGCAGTTCTTGCCAACTCAATTGATGAACCGGAATCGCTTGCCAAGTTGCGGGTCCTTGCGATAAGGTCACCAAGAGAACGCCTGGTGTTTCCACTTCTTTTTGAGTATGCCCTTGCGGCGTCCCGGGATAGAGGATTGGTGGTTGTTCCGAAAGCGTGGTCGCTACATGGATATGCCCCAAAGCCCAATAGTCATAGCCTTTTTGCTTCATTTCTTGCAGGTTAAACGGCGCGTAACGCTCGCCAGCTTGTTCCCCGTGATACATGCCAATTTGATAGGTCGCTTGCCGTGGAGGAAATGACGGGACTTTTGATTCCGTTAACCAAGGGCTTCGATAACTAAAGCCGCTAATTGCATAAGTCTCGCCTTTTTTCGTGCGTCCAGTCATCGTTTCAACAGCTTCTTCCTTGAATAGATGGACATTTTCAGGAAAATCAAACCAGTATCGAGCCTCTTCATAATAATCATGATTGCCAAAACTCAAATAAACCGGAATCTCTGCTTCTTTCAAACGATTCATTTGCACAAAAAATTGATGTTGTGTTTTTAAACTAGGGTGATTTTGATGAAACGTATCACCGACAAGCAAGACAAAATCGACCGCTTCTTGAATTGCCACCGATACAATGGATTCTAAGACTTGTGCATTCATTTTCGGCAACTCTTCTAATCCCTCATTGACCAAGTAGAGGCCTTCAAACGAACGATCAAGATGTAAATCTGCACAATGAATAAAACGTAACATAAAAAAACCTCCTCTTTTTCTCTATATTTTACCATTTCAATAAAAAAAAGCTAGGCGAACACGAAAGTTTGTTCGTGTCACCTAGAAAAAAAGCTTTAAATAGCGGGCGGATTCATTTGCTTAAGCACTTGTTTCAAAAAATCAAAAATCGGTTGTTGCTCGACATCCATCGTTTCTTTTTCTTCTTGACGGGTTAATTCGGATTTGAACTTGTTCACTCCTGGGATGATTTGAATGGAAGCAAGGGGATACCCTGGATCGATCACGGTACTTTTTCGGTTCACAAACCTTCGAGACGCGGCACTTTCAAAGGTCACAACCTGCCCTTCAAAAACAAAAGCAACTCCTTTAACAAAGGTACCTGCTAAACAACCTGCTGTTCCGTATCGATTCACCAAAGCTAAATAGTGCGTAATCATTTCTTCATCATTTAATCGGCGCCCCTGTACGCGTCGCACATGAACCCCCGGTTGTTCTGTTGAATCCAACCCTTCAAAATACAATCCCTCGTCTAAAGCAATCGTTGGTAACCCACTCATTTTTGCATAAGCTTGCGCTTTGATTTGCGCATTTTCAATCGGCGTGTCGCCTGTTTCTTCTACTTCTTCAACAATCCCAAGATCCGCTAAGGTCACAATTTCAATCCCTTGCTCAAGTAAGCGTGTCGCATAAAATTTCACTTTTGCTGGATTGGTTGTTGCAAACAAGATTTTCATATTTTCGTCCTCTTTCAATGGATTTTTTTAAGAATCGTTTTCCCCAACAAAAAGGGGCTGTGACATAATGTTGTGACCCCAAAAAGTTAGACCAAAAATCCTAACTTTTTGGGGTCGCTACATAAATCTGAGGAGTTTTTAATTTGTATAGAATAAAATTTACTTTTTAGTGGCTAATAGCCTGTCATTTTTCTTTTTAAATGGCAATAATTTTATTTTCTAGATGGCAAAAAATCTACGTAATTTCGTGTATTGATAAAAAATATTTTTCGCTTTATTTGCAAAAAGATCAATCCCAATAAACGAGGATTGATCCTTTTTTCTAGTTAATATATTTCTTTAAAATAACCTCATCACCGTTTGTTTCACCAGTTAAAGTAAAGCCAAATTTCTTATATAAGCGTAATGCATTGTCGTTATCTGATTTTGTCGATAGAGTAATGACTGGAACGGATTTGCTCCTAAACTGTTCAACAATGATTTCCAATGCTTTTGTTCCGTATCCCTTATTTTGATACGACTTATCAATGGTAAATTGCCATAGCCAATATCGATCTTCTTCATTGGGAATCGTTTGATCAAACACAAGCGCAGCGTAACCAATGACTTCATTATTCAAACAAATGAAATAAGGTTCTGCATATTCAGTCACAAAAGCGGATTTAATTGCCTCTGGGATTGATAGAACTAAATTTGAATGTATCTGTTCACTGGTAACAACTACATTATTTCCTAAGAAAGAATTCTTTTCATCCACTGGAAGTAAATGAATCCAGTCCTCAGGTTTATTTGTAAGTTTTTTTTGAAGTTCAATTTCAACAGAATTTGTTTCTATTTGATTTACGTTATAGATGTTTATTATCTTATCGAAACCTGTGGATTTCCAAAATTTTAAACCTATGTAGTTATTGGTCGATACAACAAGCTCTGCTTTTTTTAGTTGTTTCTCAGCATAAAGATTCTCCAATTCTCTTATAGCAAGTTTACCAAATCCACAGTTTCTATATCTCTTACTTATATAGAAATGAAGAATATACATGCTTGATGGATAGTCTTCAAATACCCATAAATACCCAATTATCGTATTAAAATAAAAAATACTCAAACAATGACAATCGTCATTCGAAAGTTCAGGGATTATGCTTTCGATATTTTCTAGAGGGGGTATGGGATCACGACCTTCCACATTGTTGAAATGTGGCTTTGCCTCTTCAAAGATGCAATTGAGAGCATTTTTTTCAACGGCTGTTGAAGGTTTTAATGTTATTAAGCTCATAAATTTTTTCTCCTTATTAAATAATATGAAATTATTTAACAAAAAAAGTTGGTCTGCCCATATAGTTATCCTCCATGTTCTTCTTTTAATTAATTCTACAATACTTTCCCTTTTTTCGAACCCCCTTTCTATATTGAGGGGTAGTGTCCAGAAAACCAGGCGTTTCGGTATGCCTGGTATTGAAAAAAGGTTGTCTCGTTATCCGCAACTTTTCTCTCACATGAATTTGATAACCTTAGTAAGGATGAAACACATCATATTTTGGAATACAAATGATCAGACTTAGGAATTGACATTAAGTTAGAAGATTTTTCTGATTATGAGGCTGTCACAACTATTATTAAAATCACAAAAAGAAATTTTAGGTTTATCCATCGTTTATTTACACAAATTAATCGTATTTTAAGATTCAATCAAATGGATAAGATTACTGTAGAAGTTGTCGAAACAGCAATAGATAGTTTAGTGATAGGCATATAAAAAGCTACCAAAAGTTGGTAGCTTTTGTCATTTATTACTGAAAAATTTTGCCATTTAAATAGAAAAGTGACACTCGTCTTTCTAGGAGTTTTAACGCCCCGTTTGAAGAACGTATCATCTGTAATCAAATTGTCTAGGATTATTCAATGACGGAAGATTGAGCATTACATATATAATTAAGATAGTCAGTTATCTTAATATTGGACAACTGATTTTCTTCTTTCTTATTCAGGTTTATAGTTAGGGTGAGTAAATAAATTTATTGTAGTATTAGTCAATAAATTTATTTTATCTTTGACCATGTGAATAATCTTGGTAGCTTCTAGGAAAAAATGTTTTACAAATATTTTTTTGAGTAGATTTATGTCTCTCAATAAAGAGGTATACTTCAGAAAAACTATAGTCTTCAATGGGTAATACTGGATTAACTAATAAAAACTCACAGTTAATTTTAGTTCTGTTATTAGCTCTATGTCTCCATTTTAATTGGGTATCGTTATTTTCAATTAAAGAAGTTAAATTAATCAAATAAACCAATCTTTCTTTAGCTTCTTCTATGAATGAAGATTTCTTAATATCAGAAAAAGTAAGTTCATCATTTAAAATGTCGTCAAATATATCTTCAGTCTTTCTAGTTCTGTAATGTAAGTCCTTTAATTTATGAAGTCCTGCGATATGGAAAAAATCTGATTTGTTGAAAATTAAATTGATTGTGTATGTATTCCTTTTTTTACCAAGTAAGAAATAATATTCAGTATTCAACAGCCTTCTAAATTCAAGAGCTGCAGCTTTTAATAGATCCATATCTCATAATCCTCCAGAATACAAAAAAGAGAGAACTCTTATTAGAATTCCCTCTCATTTTGAGTATTTTATTTCAGCTTTCGCCTAGCTAGTATGAGGTGCTTCTACTCTAACCCTTATAAAGCTCATTTGATCAGTGGTTACTAGCCCACCAGTCAAAGTCAACGCTTGACAGGTACTCAAGTTACCTGTTCTTCACTTTTAATATACCATGATATATATAAACAGTCAATGAAATTGAAAATATATAGTGGTGACTGTTTTTTTTCTAGTTAAATAATTTTTTTAAAGTAGTTGATGAATAATCGAAATGAATTAAAAAAGAAAGAGTTCTAATTTTCTTCATTGTAGTATTCAAAATCTAGTACCTTTACCTTATTTTCAATTTCTTCATAGTTAATAATTACGATGTTTTTTCCATATTCTTTTCTAACGCTAGGGTAATGTATAGCATCAAACCCAGCAGAGAGTGCTACATCTGCGATAAATCGAGTAAAGACATAGTGTGGTTTATGGTAACCTTCACCTTCAGCTGGTGAACTAAGAAGTGAAGACCATCTGATTGCCTGGATAATCTTATTTCCCTTAAATTGTTCATCAAATAAATTTAATATTTTTATCTTTTTAGATATTTCTATCCTAGAAAGCATGATCCCTTTTTCAGGTTTTCTGATCTCTTGAAAGCAAGTGGAACTATCTTCTGCTAAATAGAGAACTTGTCTCCCAGCATGATTGAATCTACCTTCTAATATAATACTTTTACCTGGAGCTAAAAAATCATCTTTATTAAATTTTTTATTTCTTTTATAATTTCTTGCTCTATAAAGAGGTACTTCTAGTTCTGAACTATTAATTTTTTTGGATAATTCATGAATTTCATTATAAACTGACTTGGCAAAGGGATGATCTAATATTAAAAATGGGTTTTTTTCTGATAATAAGGCTATTTCTTCAAGATACTTTTCAAAATTTAAAGGTACATCAAACGTAATCTCATAAGGCCATATATAGCTGTAATTAGTACTCCCGCAATTAGGGCATTCAATTTTTGAAATTAGATTGTTAAATTCATTTTCTTCAAAAGAGTCTTGTAATCGACTAGCATGATAAAACTCAGTAATACTGATAGATTTCCGTTGGAAATCATTACTCCAGTTACAAATACCTGGCCAGTTTTTTTCAAATTCATCGATGCAATAATCACAGTAATAAGTTGATGAAATGAAGTAAGTTTCTAAATCACGATATAAAAAGGCTTCTAGTACCTCTATTAGTTCGTCCTCACTTAAGCTCTCTTTCCATTTTTTCCATTGCTCCATTTTACTCACTCATTTTCTTTATTATTTCAACGAACTTTTAATTCGATAGACCGTTTGTCTAGTTATGCCGTTAGTCCTGGCAATATGTGAAATTGATTCCCCTATCTCCAACATAGCAACTACTCGTTCATAGACAACCCTTTTCTGTGGGTCTTTAGCTGTTGGAGAATACAAAAGTGGTCGTCCTTTGTAAATACCACGCTCTTTCGCCAATTCAATTCCTTGTCGTTGTCTTCTCTTTGATTCTGTTCTTTCCTGCTCTGCTATCATGGCCAATATCTGAACAATTAAATCCTTAATGAATTTATCGAGAAGAGGGTTGCCAATTGCCTCAGCCATTATCGGTAAACTCGTAATAACTAACTGAACTTCCTTTTCTTTTAAAAGATTTACAGTCTGAATAATCTCATCGTAATTTCTTCCAAGACGATCGATTGCTTCTACCATGAAAATATCACCAGAGCGAACAAATTCTATCGCCTTTTGAAATTCCTCTCGATTAATAATTGAAGCTCCTGACTTTTTTTCTGTAAAAATTTTTTCTGCTCCAAATTTCTTTAAATTTTCTAACTGCCTCTCTAAATTTTGATTTTCAGAAGATACTCGTGCATAAGCAACTTTCATAGATAAATTTCCTCTTTTCTACCACCAATTAGCATACACCCTAATCATACAATCATGATGCAATAAAATCAACAACATCTGATTGTCTATTTAGGGTACACTCTAATAAATCAACAGAACTAACGACGACGAGTCCTCTCGTTCTCTTTGCAGTTTCGACGACATCAACTGTAATAACATCTAAATTGAATACGGCATTGGAATACGTCCAGTGAAGCGGTACTTTCGTCCACTGAGTGCGAAGGAATCGTCCAATAGATGCGAAAAGAATCGTCCATCTTATTGATCAGAAAACGACACAAGCAGAGCTCCAAATGAGCTCTGCTAATGATCTTACAATAGAAAAATTAGGCATTGGGATTATTTTAATACTTGTTTAAGCTATTTTATTTTGAAGTTAGTCATTTCATCAGCTAGAGATTATACTTTACTATCCAAGTTATAAAGTAATAACAAAGAATCTCTAACTTAAATTAACCTCTTACGAGGGGAATGCAGAAAAGAAAAGTTTGAACTATGATTAAACTCACCTTCTATTTTCTAGACCGTGTCGCTCTCGCATAGATACTTCGCCATCCACTAGTATTTGATAAGAATTATGTTTGATTCTATCTAAAATTGCATCAGCTAATTGAATATTTTTTATTTTACCATGCCATCCTTCCGGCGAAAATTGAGAACAAAATATGGTGGAAGTTTGTTTTAACCTAGCTTCGATGATCTCAAAAATATGAACGCTATCTTCTAAAGATAAATCCATTAATAACCATTCATCAATAATTAGTAGTTCAAATTTCGTATATTTTTTAATCAATTTACGGTAAGAACCATCTGCCTCATACTTAGCTAAGGCAAGTTCATCTATAAGTTCTGGGAGACGAATATATTTTATTTTTCTGAACTGACGACAAGCTTGAATACCAAAGGCGTTCGCTATCCAAGTTTTTCCGTTTCCAGAAGCTCCCATTAAAATAATATTCTGATGATTTTCAATATAACCCCCTTGAGCCAATTTAGAAATAAAATGTTTATCAAGGTTTCGATCAGGATAGTATTCGATACCTTCGATAGAGGCATTTGAATCACTAAATGTAGCTTGTTGGATAAAGCGTTCTAATTTGTTTGACTTTCGACGAGCAAATTCAGCGTCTACGAGTAATTCAAAGCGTTCTTCAAACCCTAAGGAATCGCTTGTTTTATCCATTCCTTGTTGTTCGTATAAGTCTGACATCCCAATTAATCGCATGGATTTTAATTTTTCAAGTGTTTGTTCATTTCTCATTTCTTTTCCCTCCAAAGTAGGATGCACCTCGGACAAATCCAAAATTACTGTCCGTCTGCTCCTCAATAATTGATTCTACTAATCGAGCATCTAACGTTTTATTTCGTTTTTTTGCACGACTGAGAATTGATTTTAGTAATGAGTTTGTAGGTTCTTTTGCAATAGAAATCAATGTATGACAGCCAGCTTCTAACTCTTCTATCGAGTATTTAGAGGCTATATTTCTTAAGGTAGCAAGTAATTTCAGGGCTTTTTTTTCTACATTATTAGAAAGAATATAATCGACGTAAGCGTAAGTATTTGTGCCAATCTCCTCTGCCCAAAGCAAGTTTTCTTTAGGAGTATGATTTAAATAGCGACGATGATTATCTGGCATGTGATCGACAATTGTAGCGTATTGACCAATATCACCCCGAAGTCGTTTATGAGATGCAATTCGATGTTCATTGAAGTACACTTCTATTAGGTTATCAGTTATTCTTACTTCTACTTCGCTATTAACATACTCATAGGGGACAGAATAAAACATACGATCAATCTGAATATGATAATCTAATTGGACTTTAGATATTCGCCATTGAGACTGTGTAAAGCGTGGGTGACGAAGTGAACTTAAGAATGGAAGTTCTTCTTCTTGAAAAACTGTGTACCTTGAACCAGGTCTTTTTTGAAAGGCTTCTCGATTCAATTCTTGTGTCTTCTCAAAAATTTCTTGGTTCAATTCATTTAAACTAAAGAATGTCTTACTACGAAAGGCTGCAATGACTTGTCGGCTAATAAACCCAACGTTCCCTTCAACCGAGGGTTTATCTTTGGGTGATCTTACACGTGCAGAGACAATAGTAAAACGGTAATAATCACTTATTTGACGATAGCCTTCATTTAAAAGAGGCTCGGAATAATCAGTTTTTGTTACACCTGTTTTTAAATTATCTGAAACAATCGTTTCAGGGACCCCCTGGAAAAATTCTAAGGTGTGAATATGAGCTGTCAACCAATTATTTATTTTCATATCATAAAAACCCTCGACATAACTATATTGGCTAAATGGCCAAGTAGCTACGAAAATATAAACTTTGATATCTTATCCACTATCACTACTTCTAACAGATAACGTACTTCCTGCCCAATCTACTTCAAGAATTTCACCAGGTTTTCGATGAATCGGCATGGTTAATTTATACTTCTTGCCATAATATCCATACTTCTCACAAAATGTGCGATAAGCGTATGGCATCAAGTTCTGTATTCTTTCCTCATGTTCATACTCTTTGTGTAAAAGTTTAAGTGTGACATTCTTCTTTAATAGTTCTTTATGGATATAATTCCAGTCAGGATTGAAATATCCACGCTGGTTAGCATTTTTATTCGGGAACAGATAGTCTTCCAACCAAGAATTAGTCATTTCTTCAGTAAGTTTATCTAAATTCTTAGCTTTGAATTGATTCACCACCTCTCTAATTTTGTCTCTTGAATGTCCAGTGCTAGAAGAGATTGTGCGTTGAGAAATTCTTTGTAGGTGCATTTCAAGAATCTTACGATAATCGATCATAAAAAATAACCTCCAGTAACTTATTTGTATGAAAACCCATACATAATATAAGTATACCGAAGGTTATAGATTTGGACGATTATTTCCGCACTTGGTGGACTTTTTGTCCGCACTCAGCGGACGAAAGTATCGCACTGATGGACGATTCCCCGTGCCGTATTCATAAATTATTAATTTTTAGTATTCTATCATTTTTAATAAATAAACCATGAATTAATCTAAAGTTATTTTTAGTATTTTTTATCATATTGATTATTTTTTACATTGAAATTTTCGACCTGAAATAATTAAATAGACTTCTTTTCCATTCATTCGATATTCTTGAATTTCACGAGAATAGTAAGAGCAGATAGTTGTTGGACTTTTTGACAAACAGGACACTTGGCTTCTTTATTGTTTAAAATGCAATGAAGTTCATAAGATGATTATTTTCCTCATTTCATTACTCATAATATTTGACAAAGAGAAAAAAAGCTAGTTGAAAACAACTAACCCTTTCTGAACCATCTTTATTTATTATTTTAGATACAGAATAAAGATTACTAGAAGAAAACTTATAAACTAAAAAAAGAAAATTACTTACCTGAAGGTTGTTTAGTTTAGTATAAAATTTGTTTACATTAGAAAAGATTTTTTAAAATTGGGTCAATATTATTATTTTGAATATCTGCTAAAACTTTAAGCATAATACCTTTATCCAATTTACTAGGAACAGTCAAAATATATTGATTATAAATAGCGTCAACAATTTCTTGATTTGTTTCTTCTGCATTATTTCTATTTCCTAAAATAACTTTATTGTAATCAACTAATACTAATGCAATTGAATCCCATACCCACCGATCCTTATCTACTAGTTTTTCACCGGAATCAATTACAGAAGTATGATCTTGTATCATTGATGCCAGCCATTGGGGAAGATAATTAGCAACAGTGTCAGGAAATACGTGTCCGATTATTTCAACACTCATCGATTTATCTGAAATGGAAATATCTGAATCATATTTTAACTTATATTGATTCTTTGAAGCGTATACTATTTCTCTTGTATGGTTTTTGTAGTCTAATGTTAGATATGATTTTAATAAATCATCATTTTTAATATGGATCACTTTTGGGGTAACCCAGTAGTTTATCGCTTCAGGAATCGATGTAGCCGAGACATTATAAAATGGGGTTAAAAGAAATAGTAACAATGTAAGAATTGATAATACACTAATTATTTTTTTCATTAATATTCAACCTACCTTTATTATTTTTTTAGTGTAATAACTACTGTTGCTCTATGATTTTCATTTTTTACAGAGATTGAACCTTTCATTTTTTTAATCATTAAATCTGACATGTAAAGACCCAGTCCAAAATGATTTTTTTCTCTTTGAAGTTGATTCGAATAAAATGGGGTAAATTCCCCCTCTAAATATTCATCTGGAAATAGAGATCCTGTGTTAATAATAGAAATTGTAACTTCTACAGAACTTTCTATAATTGAACATTCAATTTCTCCATCTATACATACATGTTCCACTGCATTCAATAAAACATTTTGAATAATTCTTATAATCATTAATTCATCACAATATATAGTTATTACTTTAGCACTATAGATTTCTCGGATTTTTATTTTATTCATTCTAAATAATGATTGAAACTCTAATATAGTATCACGTAGAATATCAACAATATTAACTTCTTCATATTTCACAGTGTATCCGTCGGCATTTAAACGAGCTATTTTAAGTAGTTCCGTCAATAACTGATCAATTCTAGAAACTTCAGAAATAATCACAGAGCACCGTTCCTGAACGCTTAAATCTTCCGAAATGATTTCTAATAACTCTGCTTCAGCATTTATTATAGTCAATGGTGTTCTTACATCATGTGCAATAGAAGAGAATAATTGTTTCTGCATTATAGATTTTTTTTGAGATTCGTCCAATAAATTTTTTAGCTCAATCCTCATCTTATTTACCTGTCTAGATAATTCACCAAATTCTTTATCATTAAATTTAGGTAATGGCGTTAATAAATTTCCTGCTTCAATTTCTTTTAAATGGGATTCTACTATTTTAAATTTCGAAATAATTAATCGGTACAACCTAGTAGTAAAAACACTAAGAAAAACTATAAATATTACGAAAGGACTAACTATTATAAGATATTGTAATACAACATTTATGTAGTCTACTATCTGATTCCCTGTTGAAAAAGCAGGATAGATCATCAATATTTTGACGGTTGGATATTGATCAAATACCTTAAACGAATATACGCTATTATTTTCCACAAATGAATGAGTTCCTTTAGATGTTGAACTCAAATTAATCTGACTTTCTGGAAAATCGCGGCTTTTTATTGATCTTTTCTCATCTATGGTTATTAAATATTGAAATTTAGGATCATCGTTCTGCATATTTTTTATTTTACCTGATAAAATATCTGGCATTCTTTTTTCTACAGAACTCAAAAAAGTTTCTGAATAAACTTTATTATAATAATCTCTAGGAAATATAGTTAACCAAACCAGCCAAATGAAAAGAATAGCAAGCAATAAGGCGACTGTAGAACCTACTACTTTTATAACTAAAAAGTTGAACGAACGTTTTAAAGAATAATTATTTTTCATGTTTAGGTTCCCAAATATAACCTAATCCATACTTTGTTTGTATATACGTAAAGTTAGAATCCACATTCGCAAGTTTATATCTAATTTTTTTGATGTGCTCAGTAACTGTACTCAAACTACTTTCACTATCAAATCCCCAAATTGTCTCAAATAGTTGCTCTTTGCTTAACACATTTCCAATATTGCTAATTAATTTTTCAACAACTAAATATTCTTTTTTTGGAAATATAACAATATTACCATTTACAAAAATCTGCTTTTTTTCTTTATTTAAAACTACATTTTGAGTATGAATCATTCTTTTAGGAGTACTATTTCTATTTTCTCTTCTTAGATGACTATCTATCTTTACTTTTAGTTGTTTTAAACTAAAAGGCTTAGTAATGTAGTCATCTCCACCACTTTCGAGACCATAAATGATATCTTCTTCCAATCCTAAAGCGCTAATAAAAATAATTGGATATAAAATCGAATCTCTAATTTTTTTACATATATCAATACCATTAATATTAGGTAACATAACATCTAGTAACATCAAATCAAAAAAAGATAAATCTATTTTATTTAATTCTTGAAACGAGTGAACAATGGTTACCTCATATCCATTCATTTCCAAGTATTTTTTTACCAAATCTGTAATTTGAAGGTCATCTTCAACATAAATAATCTTAATCATAAAATAACATCCCTTTGTCTGACTAATCAAGTAAAAATACTGCATCCCAATTTGTCTTTTTATTACCTAACATAGATAAAAGAGAGAGTAAAATACCTGTTACACCATCCAGTATACCAATAGTATTAATCGATTTCATCTCTTGTTGATTTTGATCATTTATATTCTGTTCCCAATTAGGAAATCCAAATGGAAGATTTTCATCATAATAAGATATAGCCTTAATCATTAATCGTTTAGATTCGTAATCAAAAGTGTCCACTTTTGTATACTCATAAAACTTCTTATATATATATGATACACCTATATATCCATGACAAAATGATGGAGATATAAGTCCAATTTCTGAATTAATACCAGAATTCATAGTTGTACAAGCAATATTAAATAAAGTCTTATCTTCTAATGCTTGAGAAGCTTTTAGTAATGCATAAGCCACACCGGGCCTACCGTAACACCAAGCATCACGACTTTCTTCAAATACTGTATTTATATTTGTTAGCTGGTTTATATCTATCATACTAGGCCAGTTATTATTCTTTGTATCCAGACTATTGGTTAGTAGTTCACTTATATATATAATAGCCTCTTCTAGTCCTTGAACTTTAATATTAAGTTCCAATGCTTTTGACATAACAATTAAAGGACCTGATATTCCATGAGATACTCCCAAATTTATTGCCCCATCTGGAAAAAGACTTCTTTCTTCTTTAAGAAATAAATTTTCTGAACTAATTCTCCAATAAGGAACTTCAATCCCTTTAAACTCATATTTATTTGATAATTGTACAAAATAATTAAGAATATCATTTATTTGTTTAAAGAAGTACTTTTGACTTATAGCATCTATCAACATGTAATTAAGGATACCTGTTAGACCTTGAATAGTATCATAATCGAACATCAAAGTATCTTCATGTGAGTGAATTTGTTTAAATTTTTCTTGAACTAATTCTATCAGAAATGCATCCAAACTGGCTTTGAATTTTCCATAATATTTTCTATTATGCGAACATTCAAGTATAGTTAAACAAATACCACTACATCCAGAAAAAAGTGAAGGTTCCTCAATTCCATAGACTTTTATCATTTCTACTAATTTTTGTACATAAATATTACAATAATCCATCCATTTTTCATCTGGAAATTGTCTATCTAGTTCAGCATAAAGTAAACATAACCCAGGAATTCCATGACTCATTGTCCTGGGTGAATTAGGTAAAATTTTCTCTTCTCCATAATTCAAATAATTTTCTGGCTCTAACAAAACTTGTTCCACGTATTCAAAATCTTTTAATCTTAATGCAATTTTTTTTACATAACAATTTATATCATTCATAGTATTTCTCCCTTCAGTAAGAATTTTCTTTTTCATAAAGATCTCTGTAGGTAAAACAGCTAGATAAAAGCTGTTCATGTGTTCCAGTACCTACAATATAACCATCGTCTAAAACAACAATTTTACTTGCATTTTTAGCAGCTCCTATTTTATGAGTAATGAATACTCCAATTTTCTCTTCAGATAACTTGAAAAATTCATCAAAAATCTTAACTTCAGCAGTAGAATCTAGTGCCGAACTCGGTTCATCTAAGAAATATACGTCGCAATCCCTGTAGTGCGTTCGTGCCAATGCAATTTTTTGCCATTGTCCACCAGAGAGTTCTTGTCCATCATCAAACCAATTACCTAACTGATTATCCAGAAAGTATTGATCATCAAATTGATTTTCCTTTAAAAAATCAACATCTAGCTCATTTAATATTCTGTTCACCTTTTGGCGATTTTGTCTATTACTCTGTTCTCCTAAAGCGATATTATCAATCAAACTCATTTCTAGTTTCAAAAAATCTTGAAATAGAACTGAAATTCTTGCTCTATAACTATTTTTATCTAATAAATCAAGTGGTATCTCATTAATATAAATGGAACCATAAGATGGAGTATAAAGCCCCCCTAGGAGCTTTAATAAAGTGGTTTTACCCGAACCGTTTTTACCAATAATTGCTACTGTGTCTCCATTTTTTATTTCAAAATTAATATTTTCTAATACGATATTTGATCCATATGAATAGGATATTTGATCAAACCTAATTGATTTAATTTGTTCTACTTCTTTTCCATGATTTGATAAGTCACAAGGTAATGTCATAAAGACATCAAGTAAATCCATATACATATTACTATTATAGATAGCATATAGAGATGTAATAATCGCCATGGTGTTGCTTTGAATCATACTAACACTTTTAATATACGAAGTAACATTACCAAGAAGAAGTTTACCTTCAAATCCTTCTATAATCGCAAGAATTAATACAATAGAACTTACTAATTCTTGTAATAAATTGAACAATACAGATACGATTCCTTGTTTCTTATTAATAGCATTCTCTTGAATAATAAAATCATCCTTCAAGTCCCAATGTTTTTTTAAAAAGAAATCTTTAAGATTATTTACTTTTATCTCTTTAAATGAAAAATCATGAGTCATAAGATAGCTAAGATACCAACTTTCTCTCTCCTTTTTGCTTCTGTTATACCGCATTTCAAACTCTTCTTTCCCAATTTTCAAATAATAAAACGCAGATACACAAGGAGCTGCCATCACTAAAAAGATTGTCCAATACTTCCATAAGAATAAAATTGATGCAACTGATATTAAAGTAACTAGTGATGAAATGAAAGATAAAATTGCTTGGAAAGTTTGATAGGGTTTAGTAGAAATATCATTTTCTAGTCGAGTAATCTGATCATAAATATCAGAACTTTCAAACTGTTCAACTGATAAGTCACCACATTTTTCCATAATCATATAATTCAGCTTATAGTTTAACAATATTTGTAACTTACTTGAGTAATATGAACTGATACTACTTATTAGATCTGCAAGTACTGAAAATAAGATATAAAACAAAAAAATTTGTATTGTAGTTCTTATTCCCCCTATTTGCATTTGTAAACTATTTAGTAAAGACTGAGATAATAAAACAGAAATTGTAGGTGCGAGACCAGTTAATATCGTAAGAATAAAAACAGTTATTGAAAGTTTTTTATCAATTGAAAAAATTAAATATATTGTTTTTAATATACGTTGAATATTACTTTTAATCACTTGTTTCATTTTCCATCATCATCTTTCGTTTGTAACTTTGCCCTTTCAAGGTATGGAGTGCAAAGAAATGTATTTTCTTCTCAAATTCCCTATCTGTTCCGAACAGTCGATTACAGTGTAAGTGAATCACGCTAAGAATGATGTCTTCAAGATAATTTGTTAGATTACTACTATTACTTAATGTTTTAGCATATTCTTGTATAGTATTTTTTCGTTGATCCAATAACTTAATAAGTTCTTTGTTCTTTTCTTCCTTCTTAAATATATGCCAATTATTATAAGAATCTATGGTAGTGATATATTCCTTTTTTAAATCTTTAAATTCTGCTATAAAACTATCTTTTCCGACGCTTGACTCTAATAACTCTATTTGACTTTCAAATGCTATTCCAAATGAACTTAAGTAATGAAGAATTGAAACTACTCCTATTTTTTCTTTTTGTTCATCACAAGCCATTAGCTTTACTACTACTTGACTGTCTATTTGAAATATCTGTTCCGCTAAAGGCATCAGTTCTTGACCACCATATCTTTCAATTTCGGGATAATACGTGTCAATTATATATTTTGAGATTAATTTAGAATGCTGAAGTGGAGAAATAAAACGGTTAAATCGTTCTGCAATCTGAAACATCATCTTCTTATCAGCCTTAATCCGTAAACGTATATGAGGTAATGTATCTGAATATCTCATGAAGTAATAGGTATCAATCAGTAATTCTTTCGAAAGGTCTTCAATAAAGTAATGAACATAGTTAATAATTTCTTCTTCGTTCTCATTAGAACAATAAATTTTGTAGAATATCCAATTGTCAAACGGTGCAAAACTATTGTCGGTATAATTTTTGTTGTTTATACTTGTATACTCTTTTGTTGCAATTAACTCTTTCGAATTTCTAAAAAATGGAATAACTACTTCAATGGGTCTTTGACCATCACAAATGGATTTTATATTTTTACCTGCTTCGGTTTCACGTATAGTTACTTCTCCAAGTTGATTATATTTTTTATAAATTAGGTCAATATAAACTTGTTCAGTTATATCTACTAGTATTCGATTATCAGCACTTTGTAAATAAAATACATCAGGAATATTTAATTTTAATTGAGCTTTCATAAAGTGGCTAACAAACTGACTTTTGGTAGGCTTGTCATTTAGAAGTTCTAAAGTATATTTATTTATCTTCCATAATCTAGTTTCAATCACTACATTTTTATATTCGATTTGTGGAACATATGAAAATTGACTGTAGACTTCACTCCAAGGAAAGTTACTCCAGGTTAGTTCATCTTGCAGTGATATTTCTTGCATTAACCGAATACCATTATCAGTAATGGTAGGATTTAGCATATTGTTACTTGTTACTAGTATTTTTTTATTATCTACAAGATTACGAAGGTACAATCTATCATTTTCAACACCTACTAGAATATCAGTCATTTTAACTTCATTATCACTATCGTATGAATTAGTGTGTAGAGATATGTTTTTACTGTTAGATGTAAAATCTCGTGTAACATTCCCAGATCTTACATTCTTGGGAAGATAAACCAGTTCGCAAACCTCTTCGTTGCTAGAAATACTGAATTGATTGTCAAATTCTTTTATTACTTCTGAAAATCGATTTGAAAAATAGGCAAATCGGCCGAAGGTCTTTCCTGCTTTATTTGAACCAATATTAGGTCCCAAGTAAAATGTTTTTTTGTTTTCATTTTCTTTGATAAAAAAATTAAGTTCTAAATTTTTAGGTAAAACCTTATCCATATTTTTTCCAATGTATAAAGATATTTCCTTAAAGTTAATTTTTATTGACGAATTCATTGTAATAGCTTGAATATATTTATTAATGAAATAGTCGGTTAAGTCACTTGTCTCAGTCAGATTTACAAATGGAGTAATATAACGATTTTGAGGTTGAGAATAATTCATCGGTGCACCAATTCCTATTGTTTCATCTATTACCTCATAAAGAGGAACTTCAATATATTCACCATATCTTTCTAAAAATCTTAATTTAAATTCATCAAGATATTTGTTTTTTTGATACTGTGATACCTCTAATAAAAAAGAGGCAAAATCTTCTAATTGTCCCATGTCTTCTTTTACTAAGACTAGTGAATTAGTTTCGATTTCGCTATCCACTTGAAGATAACTTTTAGACTTAATGCCTTTGATACTTTTCATCTTACTTAAAATAGATTCATATAATGTAATTCCCTCCCCAATCTCAGTATTCCCATATTCATTGATATCATTTTGAATTTCTATTAATAAATTCTTATAGGATTTAACGTCTGAGGTATCATTCATTTTAGATATAACCCAGTCTAGCTCATCTATATTAGTTAACGGTGGTCTTAGATTAGAAATTAAAAATTCTTTTTCTATTAAGGTATTCAAAAACGATCTAAAAATTTCTGAATCACGTTCTGGATATGATGCTTGTAAATAATCTAGCAAATCATTAAAACTCAAAAAATCGGATTTATGAAATTTATGATAGATCATTTCAAAAGGTTTGTTAAAGTTAATACTAATCTTATCCGTTTTTGAATCTGTATTGTAAGGTAGAAAAACTCTGCTACCAATAATATATAGACTACTATTCAATTTAAAATTCAAATTCAGGTAATAATTTTTTTCAATATATTTAACAAAATTTATTAACCATTCCAAATCTACTCGAGCATGTTTAATAAATTTGATTTTTTCTTTATTTGAGTTGCTTGATTGGTTATTGTTTGTGTCAGTCAATCCAACACCTGAGAACAATCCAAATGGTGTTGTTCGTGTTGCTGACCTGTTTATATAGCTTGCCATAGAAGAAATAAGATTTCTTTTCTTTTTTGAAGATAATTCCTCGAAATTACTATTTTTAAATAGTTCATATAAAGAATGTGATGCAACTAACAATTGTTCACAGAATATTGGATTTTGTTTCAATTCATCTAGTTTATCTTGTATATTTACAGCATTATATTTGAACTTTTCGTCTTGGAAAGGAAAGCGGATCATAAATTTACTACTTGCAATTAAAGATTTTCTCATACGTATTTCACCCCTTAAAAAATAGCGGATATGAGTACATATCCGCTAATAAAATTAACAACCACCTAAAGAACATATAAGTGAAGCAACACAACAGTTAGATTTCAAAGTAGAAGCACCCTTACAAGTATTATTGCATGTACCAGGGGTACACCATTTTAAACTAGTAATACGTGGTTCTTTACTTGTACTAGATACATTTTGTTTTAAATTCAAATCAAAGTCATCATATTTTGGCATTGTCTTTCCTCCTCAAATTTTATGCACAAGTCCAGCATGTTTTAGTAACACACACATTAGAACATAACCAGTTTGTATTAGGACATTTGTTGTTACACGTACCTGGCGTACAAGCCATTACGCTAGTTACTCTTGGATCTTTTTGGTTTGACGTAGAAGTTTGTTTTAAATTCAAATCAAAATCATCATATTTCGGCATATTGATCATCCTTTCACATTATTTTATAATCGATTACAAGTAAAGTATAGAAGTCGAATATAAAGTTTTTATAAACTTTTTTTTTAATTTGTTTATAAAAGGTTTATTGTTTGTTGCTAAACTAAAAATATTCAACTAAAGAAAGAGGATAAAAATATGGATTTATTATTAAAATCAGAAAATTTAACAAAAAAATTTGGAAAATTAATCGTAGTTAATTCAATCTCTATTGGTGTTCAAAAAAATTCTATTTATGGACTAGTTGGTCCGAACGGAGCTGGAAAATCAACAACTTTAAAAATGTTGACGGGGAGTCTAAAGCCTACTAGCGGAAAAATACAATTTAGTAAAGCAGTAAATAATAATCCTACAATTGGAGCATTAATTGAGGAACCTGCATTATATAAGAATTTAACAGCTGAAGAAAACCTTTTAGTTTTGGTAAAACTTTTAAATTTGGAAAAAAAAAGAATTAAGGAAGTTTTACATTTAGTAGGATTAGAGGATACAGACAGAAAAATCGTTGCTAAATTTTCTTTAGGAATGAAACAACGACTTGGAATTGCTGCGGCATTAATACAGAGACCTGATTTACTTATTCTAGATGAACCTACAAATGGTCTAGATCCTATAGGTATTAAGGAATTACGAGAATTAATTAAGTCATTTCCTGAACTCGGAATTACTGTTATAGTATCAAGTCACAATCTAAACGAAATTCAACACATGACTAACTATGTCGGAATTATGAACACCGGCATTTTAAAATATGAGGGTATAATACCTGAAGATAAAGATTTAGAAGATTTCTTTCTAGATATAACTAGTAGCAAGTAAAAATGGAGGATAAATAAAATGAAAAATTATATAATAGCTGAGTACTTTAAAGGAAAACGATCTTTCAGTCACTTTTTCTTTTTGTGGTTCCCACTACTAGTTGTGCTAATTTGCATTCCCTTTTCCCAATTTATGTATTTCGATATAAATTTTTTTGTTCCTCTTATTTATAATTGGTGGCCTACACTTTTCTTGCCTATGGGATTATCAGCTTTGGCTTATCAATCGATACAAAGAGAAAATGAAAGTCACACACGAAATTATTACTATTTGTTGAATAAAAATATGTTTTGGAAGTCAAAAATAATTACCTTATCTGGATACTCCTTAATATCAAACAGTTTCCTAGCTATTTTAACGATTGCTTTAGAGTATATCATGTATGATTCATCAAATATTATCCTTGTAAATGTGATAGTATCATCACTGGTTCTTTGGATAACCACATTATTTATTGTTCCGTTCTCTATTTTGCTAGCACAATTAACAACACCGATATTTTCTATTATTGTAAATCTTTTTGGTATTATTACAGGGGTTTTTACATCTGCAGGAAATCACTGGTATTTAAGTCCTTGGGGTTGGTCCCTACGATTGATTACCCCCATCATCAAGACAAATCCAAATGGCACCTTACTACAGGAAAACGATCCATTGAATACTCCTTCAATAATATATCCTGGGATCGGACTCGCTCTATTTATTTTTATCATTTTTTATGTTACTGTACCTTTAATTTTATCTAGGAATTTGGAGAGTGATTAATAATGTTCCGTACATTTAGTGCAGAGTGGCTTAAAACAAAGAGAACATCTTTTAGAATTGCTTTGTACCTCTCTCCATTTTTATTTAATTTGTTCGTTTTCGGTTACATACTTTTAATAAATCCAAAAGTATCTGAAAGTAGTTTTTATATTAACTACTTCTCTATTCTCAACTTTTTATTACCATTCACCATAAGTTTCATACTGGCTTTGATGAATAATTGTGACCGAGAAACAGGAAATTTTCAAAATATATTTGGGTTGAATCGCCACTATTTTTCTTTACTATCTCTAAAATTTATTTTTTCATATTTATTGATTAGTGTCGTATTCATACTAAACGCATTGCTTACAATTATATTGCTAAAATTTGTATTCAATTTATCTTATACTACTTTATTTCCCCACTACGTATATGGGTTCTCCTTAGTTTGGATATCATTCATAACATCATTTATTATATATTTTTTCTTAAGTATTCTTTGTAGCCTTATTATTACTCTTTTTATTGGACTAACGTCTTCTTTGTTGACTGCTATTATTGGTCTAACAGCCTTAGGCAATGAAATTTGGATTTTTTTTCCATTTACTTGGGGTAGTCGTTTTATTACAATGAATATTCATAATAAATCACTAATTAATTTTTATTATGAAAATGTAGATTTTAGCTATATTCTTTTCTTCTTTCCCATAATTATCTTTCCCCTGTTTATAATTACTTATGTCTCTTTTTTCAGAAAGCAATCAACTTAGAAAGAAAAATTTGATACTTACTTAAACTAAATGATAGAACATCAAACTATCTAAATACTCATTGATAGTTTGATGTTCTATTCGCATTTATTCAATAAGTTAAATAGAATATGTTGTATATAAAGTTAGGTTTGTACAATTTAATAACATATCAAAATATTCATCAGCGTTTGTCTTATTCCGCTTCAAAAATTTACATCATTTTTTATTTGATATAGTTTCTTGTTTCTTTACTATCCGTTCCTTCATTTCTAAGAATTCTAATATATTTCTAAATTCTCTATTCTTTCACATCGTCCATTTAAAAATACTTTATAAAATAGATTGTTTTTCATCTAATTATTATTAGACAAAAAAATTCTATCCCCAAACATAAACCCCCAGTGAAAAATCTCCATTTGCAACTTCTATGCAAGTTTAAATTTATAAAATTGTGTCTCAATCGCTCCAGCCGTCCACCACCGCTCTTTCCCTACCTCGTTTGTGCCAAACGAGAAGACCGTAAATCGTCGCTCGCAACGCTTTACAAAGGGCAAAAGGGCTAGTTGCAAGCAACTAACCCTTCCTAAACCTTTAAAAGACATCACAATTTTAATTATGCCCTTTTCGATGAGATACCCACTTATCTTTTTTTGCTTGTTCATGTTTCTTGTAGTATGTCTCGGTCGATTGCTGATTGATACAGTATCACAGCCAGTCAATCCAACAAGGGTAAAATGCACGAGCAAGCTCGCCCTTGTTTCCTCTTTGTGTCTATGATTCTTCCTCTGCACAGCAACCGACCGAAACATACTGACCACAAATGAACCATTTAAACTAAAAAAAGAAAGGAGAATAGTGTATCCCCTCAGTGCATAATCAAAAAATGCGACCAGCTTCTCTCCCTCACACTTCCCCCAAATGGTTGTTTAAAAAATAAAAAAAGAAAACCTTTTGCTCGAACAAAAGATTTTCTAAACTTACTTACTATGAACTGATTGATTTAAGTTCATTATATAGTAAGTGCCGACTTTTTACAATTACACACAAAAAAAGGAGACTTACTATGACAAACAATATTATCAAACAAGCAAACAATTTCTTATCAAGATTTTCTTTAAATAGATACGTTATGACACCGTTAAATGAGTTCGATTTGAACGAGGTATCAATAATTGACTACTTAGAACAAGAATCACTTTCAATCAGTCAAAATGATTTAAGTTATCCAATCGCTCTAGGACAAATTGAATACGAGGAAATTTTAAAAATTGTTCAATCTTTTAGTGATATTTCTTCATCAAATCAAGATTCTAACACTTATTTAGTTGATATTTTTCTTCAGATTAAAACAAATAATCTCGAACAAAAATTCGTCAAAGAAACAAGAAATCAAACAGGTTATCCATTTGATACGTTCGATGAAATTTTAAACTGTTTAGTTCTAAAAAATTTCTATATGCCCCTGGGCGACCAACTACCATTAGCTACAAATGTACACAATAGGCAAGTTAATTTCTTACCTTAAAAAATTGCCATCACAAGCGACTGTTGCAATGCAGACAGAAGAACTTGAATACACTTCACTTTACTTGGCAATAGATGGCATGATGTATAACAAATGAAGTCCTGTGAAGGGTCATGTCTAAATGGGACAAACAATCAACTATTCGATGTTATAGAGGACCGTCGTTTGTTTCGGTTGGTTCAGTACTTCATGCGCTTTCCTCTTGAACAGCGTTTAAATGTTCGATATTTAGTGATGGATATGAATGGTAGCTATCATTTTCTCTTCAAACGCCATCTCTATCCACAAGATATTATTGATGAGTTACTCAATTACGATATAACGCTACGCCTTGCTTATGAGAGTGTCCAACTTCTACATTATCATCGAAAGGAGAAGGATTCGGTTTCTTTTTTCAATGTGATACAAACATTAGACTCTCGCTTACCTCAGTTGTTCAAGAAGAAGCTACGCTTTTTAAAGAAGTATAAGCAAGGTATCAAGAACGCTTTTGACTTAGACTACTCGAATGGTGTGACCGAAGGTTTAAACAATAAGATTAAAGTCATTAAGAGAGTCTCCTACGGTTATCGAAATTTTTATCATCTTCGCGATCGTATTTACATTATTCAAGGATTAATTTATCAATAAAAAGCAAAAAATCGGCAGAGTTTTCTCCACCGATTTCTATGACATATTTGATTCATTTTGAGTCCATCAACACTATCTGACGAACAACCAGACTTTCGTAACTTACCCTTCGTATAGCTCTCTTAAAGGATTCATGATGATGCGATTTAAGTCATTTACAACAAGGCTAAATGCTTGCTCTGTCTGCATTAAGTCGCTAATGATTGGCTCGGTTTGAACTCTTTGTGCTAAAGCTTGGGCTTTTTCTCCATCTTCATCGCTCATTTCTTCTCCCGCCATCATTTTTTGATGCATTTCTTGTTGGAATGTTTGAAACTCTTTGAATAATTCATAGGCTTCTTCGTTTTCTTTTAAACGGTTGAAGGATGCACTTAGCGCTTGAAATGCAGCATCTTCACGGATTTCACGTTCTAATTGATTGGCTGTATCGTATAAATTTGATGACATTTTTATTCCTCCTAGAATTTAATTACCTCACAATTGTACCACTCTTTGAGAAACTACGCGACTGATTTAAGGAAGGAAATCCCTTAAACCTCGTAAAACGTCTTTCCCTTTTTCAATCGCTTTTTTGCCGACTTCTTTCCCTTTTTGGAGGGCGCGATCTGTAAAGTCCTCCAGTTCTTCTTTCCATCGATCCGTTTGTTCCGACTCCTCGGTTGGTGCCGTCACTTCATCGGCCGCTTGAATTTTTCCACCGGTCCAGTAGGCATTCGCAACAGCAAATGGGGTTTGAGCAGTGTAGGGTAACACGCCTTCCGCCTGCGCTTTAAACAAGGCGCCCATGTTCTCTCCACCTGTTCCATGTAAAACGTTTGTTTCGCTTGATGTTTCAAAACCAATCCAAGTGGACAAGACCACATCTGGTGTGTACGCAATCATCCATTGATCGTTACTTTTACTTGTATCAAAACTACTTTCGGTGGTTCCTGTTTTTCCAGCGATCGTGTAGTTTGTAGGAGCCGCACTGACTCCTGTCCCATTTGAATACGTGCCCAGTAACATACTGGTCATCTCATCGCTTGTTTCTTTTGAAATCACTTGTTTGCCTTTTGGCTGCGTTTTATCAACGATGACGGCACCCGTCGAATCAATGATTTTTGTGATTAAATGCGGTGTATAAAGCGTGCCGCCATTTGCAAAAACACCGTAGGCACTGGCCATTACCGCCGGCGACGTCCCATGTTTTAGCCCTCCTAACGACAGTCCCCAATATTTATCTTCTTCGACTAAAGGTAATCCGAACTCTTTGGCCTTGTTATAGCCCTTAGTTAAACCGAGTTCATGCAATAACCACACCGCTGGCAAGTTTAAACTTTGAGCAACTGCTTCATACATTGGCGCTTCGCCTTGATAAGTGCCATCAAAATTTTTCGCCTCATAGTAAGACTGTGGTTCATCTTTTAAAAGGCTATCAGGTTTATAGCCGGCTTCTAACGCAGGCGTATAAACACTTAACGGTTTAATGGTGGAACCGGGCGAACGTTGCATGTCGATGGCAAAGTTAAACCCACGGAAAGTATAATCGCCACGACGACCAATCAGGCCTTGAATGCCGCCAGTGTTGGGGTCTAAGGCTACTGAAGCCGTTTGAACGAGGTCTCCGTTTGGACCATTCGGAGGAAAATAGCCATCTTGAGCAAAGATATTTTGCATATTGCTTTGATAGTTTTGGTCTAGGGCAGTGTAGATCTTATAGCCGCGCTTCATCACGTCGTCACCATCCAGCCCATACAAACGCACCGCTTCATCAATCACCGCGTCAAAATAATAGGGGTATTGATAACCCGAACCTTCCGGATTATAAGCGTCATAGAGCTGATCTCCTAAAGCCAGATTCATTTGGTCTGTCGCCGCTTCTTGTGTAAGTTTTCCGTTATCAACCATCACACTTAAGACGGTGTCTCGTCGATTTTTCGCTGCTTCAAGGTTATCGATTGGGTTATAAATCGACGGTCCTTTTAAGAGGCCAACCAAGGTTGCTGCCTGACCAATGGAAAGGTTGGCTGCATCGACACCGAAATATTTTTTGGAGGCATCTTGAATGCCCCAAACGCCGCTACCAAAATAGGAATTGTTTAAGTACATCGCTAAAATCTCATCTTTGGAATACTTCTTTTCGATTTCAATTGCTAAGAAAATTTCTTTGGCTTTACGGGTAAAGGTTTGATCCAAAGTTAAATACGCATTTTTGGCTAATTGTTGCGTGATGGTACTTCCCCCACCACCAACCGTACTCCGATTGACGACCATTCGCACGCCTGCCCGGGCGATCCCTTTTAAGTCAAACCCGTGATGCTCATAAAATCGACGATCTTCGGTTGAAATTAACGCGTCAATCACATGCGGTGAAATTTGCTCTAGATCAACGTAGTTTTCACTTTTTTCTGCTCGAAATTTTCCAGCCTCTTGGTCATAGCGATCAAAAAAGACCGTTGACTCTTTTAGCCCAGAAGATAACTCTTCAACATTCGTTGTTTTGGCTACATAAAATAAGTACGTACTCGTAATTAAAATTGCTACGAGACTCACTAAAATAATTATTTTAGTGAAATGGTATTTCCGCCAAATTCTTGAAAACCATTGATAAAATTCTTTTAAATAAGGACTGAGCCAACGCCAAAAACGTAGCCAGCCTTTTTTTAACGTTTGAATCATTTCTTGAAAACGCATAGGGATTCCTCCTTGTTCCTACCCTAGTTTAGCAAATGCTCGCGCCTTTTACCTAGGTCAAAAGTTGTACTTTTGTAAAAATTCTACTTATTTTACCATCGCCACGTTAAAAAGAGTGGTTTTTTTCATTAAGAAAGCTTTAAATCTGTTATAATATGGCTGAAACACAGTAAAGGAGAACAAAAAATGGATTTTACGCTCACCCTTCCACCAAACCAATCCCCGATGACGATTCGTGACTTACTTGAAAAAGAATGGCTCGTTCCTAGAAAAGTACGACATTTTTTACGAACAAGAAAAGATGTCTTATTAAATGGTCAAACCGCGATGTTTCATCAAATCGTCCAAGCGGGTGATCAAATTACACTCCATCTCGAAGCAGAAGATTATCACTATCAGCCGATTCACTTGGGCTCCGCTGCCTTGATTGAAGTACTTTATGAAGATGAGCATCTCATCCTCGTAAACAAACCCTTTGGGATGAAAACACACCCGAACCAACCCGATGAAACAACGACTTTACTCAACCATTTAGCCGCATACTTGGCACCTAGCAAACAACAACCCTTTGTCGTTCATCGCCTCGATAAAGAAACGAGTGGGGCGATTTTATTTGCAAAAAATCCCTTTGTCCTCCCCATTTTAGGACGCTTACTCGAACAAAAAAAGATTTATCGACGGTATCAGGCAATCGTTCACGGACAACTCAAAAGGGATTGTATTATTGAGAAAAAAATCGGACGCGATCGCCATGATCGACGAAAACGCGTGATTGATCAAAAAAATGGACAGCCAGCCTTAACAAAGGTGACGGTTCACCAAATTGAAAGCAAGCAGACCCAAATTTATTGCGTACTTGAAACCGGTCGAACACATCAAATCCGAGTCCATTTAGCCAGTCTCGGACATCCCCTAGTTGGAGATCCCTTATATCAAAAACAGGCCGCTAAACGGCTCATGCTTCATGCGAGTGAAATGCACTTTATCCACCCTTTTACCAAAGAAACGATGACAATCCAAGCCTCTCCTGGCTTATGGTAACCGATTCGCAAACAAAAAAACTCCCCGCTCGCGTTGACTTCAAAAGTGAAGCGACCCCCAAAAGTCAGATTTTTGGTCTAACTTTTAGGGGTCACTACAAAGTCGCACGCGGACGGGGAGTTTTGTTTCTTTCAAAGCAAACGGATGCGGGTTTTCTACATAATGAATCGAACAGGGTCCACAAAGCCACTCCAAATTCCGGTGGCTAAACCGAAGTGGAGATGGACGCCCGTTGAATTGCCGGTTGTTCCCATCGTTCCAATTTGTTCGGATGTTTCAACCGATTGCCCTTCACTGACAGAAACAGCCGTCATGTGCATGTAGTAGGAGTAATACCCATTATCATGTTGCAAAATGACATAGTTTCCCGCACTCCAATCGAATCCCGTTTCAACGACAGTTCCATAGCGTGCAGCTAAAATAGTGTCTCCGTAATTTCCAGTAAAATCAACGCCATCATGCCCATTGCCAGAATATCCCGTCGGATCTGCTCGATAACCAAAAGGGCTGCTCATATTTAATGGCCCATTTAAAGGCGATAAAAAACCAGTTTCAGCTAGGCGCTGTGCTTCTTCGGCTTCAGCCGTTGCCTTTTCTTTTAGCTCGGTTAATTTTTGCGTTTCTTTTTCAATTTTTTCCGTGATTGTTTTTGTTTCTTCCGCTAACTGCTCTTTTTCTGCTAGTTCTGCTTCGCGTTGCTCCTTTTGTTCCGTCACTTCTGCTTGAAAAGTTTGTATTTGTGTTTCAAGTTGTGTCATCTTTGCTTGGAGCGCTTCAAGTTTCTTTTCTTGTGCCTTTTGACTTGCAGTTTCCACGCCATTGCTTGTTGAGTCTTTTAAGTAGCTTTGAATCGTCGCCATCACACGGAGACGGCTCTCTTCTCTTTCTAATTCATGACGAAGTTCTGTTTTTTCCTGTGCATAGGTTTCGAGTGTTTGCGTGATTCCTTCTTGATCAATTGGAACCGTGTCGAGTTGAATTTGCAGCCTTGCTTGTTGGGCCTCTAGTGTGGTCACTTTTGCTTGGAGGTCTGTAATTTTTCCTTCTTGCGCTGCTAGCTGTTGTGTCGTTTCCGTCCCTTGCACGTCTGTTAAGGGTAGTAAAAAAAGGAACCCTGTACTCGCAAGTAAAATCAATGTTTTCATTTTCAAATGTTGTAACGCTCCTCGATATGAAATTTAATCCTTTGCCACTGTAGCATGATTTCGTTCATAAAAGGATAACAAAGCCACAACAAATTCATATCAAATAAAGGTTTTTGATGACAAATGAACATTTTTCGAAACAAGAAAGCCTTTTTTATGACAAGCAAGTTACATAGAATCTGTCATTTAATTTGAGAGTAATCTCACCTCATCTTCGGTTAACGAACGAAAGGCACCAAATGCCAAGGTTTCATCTAACTTTAATGTCCCCATTCGTAAACGTTTAAGATACACGACTTCTTTTCCAACCGCTTGAACCATTCTTTTGACTTGATGAAATTTTCCCTCATGCAAAATTAAACGGATTGTTGAGGTTTGCGTGACTGTATCGACGGCATCAATCATTAATTCAGCTGGCAAACAAACCTCTCCACCATCAATCGTCAAGCCCGCTTGAAAAGCTTGTACATCTTCAGGCGTCATGACGCCTGAAACTTCCGCATAGTACTCTTTTTCGACATGGTATTTCGGCGAGAGTAGGCGATGTGCCAGTGCGCCATCATTTGTAATTAACAAAAGGCCTTCGGTATCTTTGTCTAAACGGCCCACGGGAAACAAGTCCTCTCTATAAGTTGCTTCATCAAATAAGTCTAAGACCGTTGCATCATAATTATCCACCGTGGCAGAAATCACGCCGCCCGGTTTATTAAGTAAGTAATAGAAATATTTTTGATATTTGACGGGCTCCCCGTCAAATAAAATCTGATCTTGCTGCTCGTCCACGTGAAACTTGTCCGATTTGATTACGGTACCGTTGACTGTCACATAGCCTTTCTTGATGTAGCCTTTGACTTCCTTCCTTGAACCAAAATTCATATCTGCTAAAAATTTATCTAATCGCATTTTGGACTCTCCTTCTTCATTCAAAAAGGGACTGTGACAAATGCCATAGTCCCACTGAATGCTTTTTCATTTTTTTATTTAATTTTGAATTTCTGACGCAAGCCTGAAATTCTTGGTCCCAGTAGCTTATCTGCAATTCGGATTTTCAAGCTCAAATAAAGATAGGCCAGCCCACCTGCGCCCGCTACCAATAATACTAAAAAGAACGATTGCACTTTCTGTTTATCGGACAAGACCAGACCAAAGAGGGCTTTTGCAAGAACAGCAACGACCAACATCATTAGTGTCATGATCCCCATTAGTAACGTCCGACGAAGCACTAGACTGCGGTTAAAATGTGTTTTTTGATGAAGCTTCCTTAAGTTAAAGTAACAAGCAACCGCTAACCCCACACTCGTTGAAACGTGCGGACCGTAGGATTCTAAGAAATAAATACTCGCTGGTTGTAGTATCACTTTTACGAGCAAGCCGATGCCAAAGAAGACGACGGCGGACATGTTTTCGTAAATTCCTTGCAACATCGAAGCGGTAATCATAAACAACCCTAAGATTAAGCCCGATAAACAAGCGACAATTAATAAGCGTGAACCTAACACACTGTAGCCGTAAAAAATCGTGTTCAACGGATAGGCTAATAAAACCATCCCGAAAGTTGCCGGGAACATGATGAATGAATAAAGTTGCAAGTTGTTTGTCACCAACTTAGCCAAGTTGCGCTGATCATTTTGAGCATAAGCTTCTGTAATTAGGGGCAGTCCGACCGCCGCCATGGCTGTCGCTAAGCCAATTACAACCATTGTTAGCTTATCCGGATTGACACTAAAAAGCGCCATTAAGTTTTGTAATTCTTGCGTCGTGTATTCTGTAAAACGACTCATGGTGCGAATAAAGGTGAATTGATCGACCAATTTAAAAATTGTAATGGCTGAGCCAACAATAATAAATGGCACTGCTTCTTTAACCGTCGCTAATAAAATACCTACAGTATCAATCTTTCCTGTTTCGTGACTTTGTTCAGCCAAAATCTCCATTTTTATTTTTTCTTTTCTAAAATAATAAAAAAGAACAGCGATGCCACCTAACGCACCGATAAAGGCTGCAAACGTCGACTGGGTGACCGCTGCAACATAATCACCACTACCTAATCGCATAATGATAAAGGTCGCCATCAACATATAAATCACACGGAAAAATTGCTCTACTAATTGTGAAATGGCAAAAGGTCCCACGTTTTGTGTCCCTTGAAAATAGCCACGCAGCACACTCATTACTGGAATGACTAAGATGGCCACACTCAGTGAACGCATCGCTGGAACTAATGCATCCCCGCCACCAGAAGCCTTGGCTAAGGCAGGCGAAGCCAAATACATGATCGTTGCACTCATGATTCCAAATAGGAGCATGACCTGTAAGGAACGCTTAAATAAATTTTGGCTCGTGCGATACTCCCCTCGCGAATGATGGAAAGCAACTTGTTTTGCAATCGCAGCTGGAATACCCGCTGTTGAAATCATGATAAATAACGCATACACATTATAACCCATTCCAAACAACGCATTGGCCGTTTCTGCATTGTCTCCTAACCAAAAATACCACGGGATAATATAGACGACACCGATTAAGCGTGAACCGATATTTCCAATGGTTAACCAAGCAGAACCACGGGCCATTTTTTCTTCATTTGTGAGTACGGGTTCTTGCAAATGTTCTTGATTATTCATTTCCCTCTTTCCCAACTTTCTTCTTTTTACATACCTTCTATTTTAATGCTTAAAGTCCTTTGTCGCAATCTATTTCTTTTGTTTGTATCAGACTATGCTATAATGACCTATGTAAATTCCTACTAATTAAGGAGCAAAAGCCATGTACACAATTACGATTGATGCCATCGAGCAATTATTAAGAAAAAACCAACTATTAGCAGACCCAACCAAGGAAATTCCTTTTAAAGACCACGCTTTCACTTATCTATCGTATGATTCACGAGAGATTCAAGAGGATACTTTGTTTTTTTGTAAGGGGGCACACTTTAAAGAAGCCTTACTTGTCGATGCCATTGAAAAAGGAGTGTCCGTCTATTTAAGTGAGATTTCTTATGAAGTGAATGCTTGTGAGATTCTTGTAACAGATATTCGCGAAGCAATGGCACTGATTGCTCAAGCTTTCTACCGTCATCCACAAGACAAACTCATCAAGATTGCCATGACTGGTACCAAAGGGAAAACAACCGTCGCTTATTTTGTGCATCAAATTTTAAAAGATGCCTACGGGCCTAAAGTCGCTCTTTTTTCTTCAGAAGAAACGACAACTGATGGAAAAAACTATGCGCCGTCTGATTTAACCACACCCGAAGCCTTGGTCTTGTATCGCCAGATGGCCCAAGCAGTTGAAAATGGGTTAACCCATTTGGTCATGGAGGTTTCCTCGCAAGCCTATAAAACCAAGCGTGCCTTTGGTTTAACGTTTGAGGTGGGGATCTTTTTGAATATTAGTCCTGACCACATTAGTCCAATTGAACACGAAACGTTTGACGATTATTTCGCATGTAAGCAAGAATTGCTCTTAAACAGTCAACAAATGATTCTCAATCACGATTCCGATCATTTTGATGTGTTAGCAAAAATCTGTGAGACACACCAGATTCCCTATGTCACTTATGGTGAAAAAGCAGCCGATTATCAAGTGTTACCAACAGACGATCCCCGTCGCTTTCAATTATCCAGTACGAACGATCCTTTCACCTTAAACGGAACGTATCAATTATCAATGTTCGGTCACTTTAATCATGGAAATGCCACCGCGGCTTTGTTAGCGACTGCCTTAGTCAACGTACCGACCGCCCACCGAAAAGAAAGTTTGGCCCATTGTTTTGTTCCAGGTCGCATGAATTTATTCGAATTAAAAAATGGTGCACTGGCCTTTGTCGATTTCGCGCATAATTATTTAAGCCTTGTCTCCATGGGAAAATTTGCGAAAGAAATCCGGCCAAATGGAAAAGCAATCGTGATGACTGGTAGCGCTGGTGGCAAAGCCCTTTCACGACGCAAAGATATGGGAATGGCAATTAGTGAAGCCTATGATCTCGCCGTTTTAACAAGCGATGATCCTAACTTTGAAGACCCAAACGCCATTGCTGACGCCATTCAAGCCTACATCACGGAGCCTGCCGTCGAGGTCTATCGCGAAATGTCGCGAGAACAAGCCATTTATCTGGCACTTTCACTAGCCAAGCCGGAAGATGTTGTGATTATTGCTGGAAAAGGAACCGAAGCTTCCATGAAAATCAAGGGCGAAAATGCCCCTTATCCGGGAGATCTTTTTTATACGCAGCAATGGATTGCAAAACAATAAGCAGACCGTTTATTGCATTTTTGTAACAATTTTTACTTTCTCGAAACATTCGCCCTTTCCCAGCATTCTTTCGTTATAATAGACCCGAAAGAGATTGGTAAAGGGGCTTGTTCCATGAAATATTTGCAAAAAAAACATCTGGCTTTCATCAGTTTCAGTGTCATTCTTTTATTCCTTATTTTTTTCACTCTGAGATGGGTGACAACGTTTGATTTCTTCCAGTTCAATCCATTCGCACCTCGAAGTTATGCACGAACAAGCATTTCACATGGACGCTTTCTAGTCTTTTTGATGCCCATCATTGCAACGGGGGCTTTGTTTTTAGGTTTAACTTGGAAACAATCAAAAAATGGAAAATAAAAACAACGAATTATCGTAAGAGGGACATATGCGCCTCTTCGATCGAATCTAGGAGGAGTGACAAAAGGCGGTTTGCTTTGAGAAATTGGAGTGTTTTTTGAACAATTGGTTCTTTCAATTGCTCGAATTTCATGAAGTTTCTAAAAGAGCAGCCTTTTGTTCCCCGTTTATCTGCCAAACGTTCGTAGAACACCAAGGGCCTGAGACAAATGTCTCAGGCCCTTGGCTCATTTCACTCAACCAAGACAGACGCTCACAGAATCGCTGTCTTTTTTTCTTTTTATATTAAGAATCGATTTTGAAGCTTTCTATGTCTTTCGTTTTTATGATAGAATGAGTGACGGAACATGGAACATTTGAAATTTTATGAAATTAGGACGTGAAATTATGTGCGGGATTGTTGGATTCATCAACACAAAAAAGCAAAAAGAAACAGTTATCGAAAAAATGATGGACCGAATTGTTCATCGTGGACCCAATAGCTCCGGTAAATATGTGGATGAAGACATTGCCTTAGGGTTTCGTCGTTTATCCGTCATTGACTTAGAAGGCGGTTCACAGCCCATTTATAACCAAGACCAAAGCAAGGTCATTGTTTTTAACGGGGAAATTTATAATTATCAAACTTTACGGGAAGAACTAACCACTTTAGGCTATCACTTTAAAACAAATACGGATACGGAAGTCGTTTTGTGCGGTTACGAGGCGTGGGGCGTCGCACTTTTACAAAAATTACGAGGCATGTTTGCTTTTACGATTTGGGATAGCGAGAAAAAAGAACTTTTTGGCGCTCGCGATCATTTTGGAATCAAACCTTTTTACTATGCAGAAATGGCTGGTACTTTTCTATTTGGTTCGGAAATCAAAAGTTTCCTCGACCATCCAGACTTTCACAAAGAATTAAATAAGGAGGCCCTTAAACCGTATTTAACTTTCCAATACTCACCACTGAATGGAGAAACCTTCTTTAAGGGCGTCCATCGACTCACTGAAGGTCATTATTTTATCTATCGAGAGGGTAAAATGACAATCACAGAATATTGGGATGCTGACTATACGAAAAAAGAACAACGAACACGAGAAGAATGGATTGATAAAATTGACGAAACGGTGAAAGCTTCAATTGCGCTTCATAAAAATGCAGATGTCGAAGTTGGTTCTTTCTTATCGAGCGGTGTCGATTCAAGTTATGTTGCAGCCGTTTTACGCCCCAATCATACCTTCTCCATTGGTTTTGATGATAAAACCTATAACGAAGCGATCGAAGCGCGTAAGTTGACTGAAACGATTGGTTTAAATAATATTGCAGCCATTATTGATGGCGAAATGTCCTTTAAAGCTTTTCCACTCATTCAATATCACTTAGATGAACCCGATGCGAATCCATCTTGTGTCCCTTTATATTTCTTATCAAACCTCGCTTCACAATATGTGAATGTCGTTCAATCTGGTGAAGGAGCAGATGAGCTTTTTGCTGGCTATAGTGCCTATGGGTTACACACCAATTCAAAAGTGGTTCGGGTCGTTGCTCAGGGCATTCGAAAATTGCCAAAAGGAGTCCGCTATTCGATTGGTCGAAAACTAGGAAAAATGAAGAATTTCCATGGACGTATGCACTTATACGCCGCTTCTGCACCTGCACAAGATTTCTTTATTGGACACGCCGAAATTTTTGCTGAAAAAGAAGCAGCTGCTTATCTTACCCCTGCGTATCAAGCAGCACCAAGTATCGCTGAAATCGTCGCGCCGCACTATGCCAAAGCCGAGCAACGCGCAAATGAGGAAGTTAATAAAATGCAATACTTGGATGTCCACCAATGGATGCCAAAAGATATTCTATTGAAAGCTGATAAATTAACCATGGCAAATTCATTGGAATCGCGCACGCCTTTACTAGATATTGAATTAATGAAATTAGCGCAAAGCATTCCAACGAAATTCTTAATTAATCAAAACAACACAAAAGATGTTTTCCGCCAAGCTTCAAACCGTCATTTACCAGAAGCTTGGGCGAACCGAGAAAAACTCGGTTTCCCTGTACCAATTAAAGCTTGGTTACGCGAAGACTTAGGCTATTCACAAGTCAAAGCCCTCTTTGCAGAACCTTTTGTAACAGAATTTTTTGATCAAAAGAAAATTTTACAATTGGTTGAAGCGCATCGTGCTGCCAAAGCAGATTTACAACGAAAAATTTGGGCCATTTATTCTTTCTTAACCTGGTACAAAGTCTTCTTTATTGAGACCGAAATCCCTAAGGCTGAGAAAATCGTTTATGAAACACTTTAAAAGATTGGACAAAAAGCGGTCGGGTGAATTTCCACATGGAATTCGCCCGACCGCTTTTTTTGCTTGTTTTTACCAAAAATACAACACCAATCTATGAATCTTCTACTTGATCTAATAATTTTTCTACCCTTTGTAGATGCCATAAAATATAAAGTAACATCCCTACTGAAAAAATAAGACCAAAGTACCTTTGTTTTACAATGAGTAATACGCTCACGAGACTAAAAATAAGAATAGAAACGATCCGTCCTCTTTTAAAGGCTCTTTTTGCTTTCATTTTTGGACTCATCACTTTCACGCCCTTTCTCAGGTCCCTTTGAACCGTTCCCTCGTTTGACGGTGCTAGTCTGTTGTACCTGTTTGCTCCCACAACTGCTTCACAACTGGAACATTGCCTAGTTCAGTCATATTTGAAGGAATAATCACCGTATTGGTCTTGCTATTGACAATTTCTTTAAATGCTTCCAACCCTAAATATTGTAAAGCTTCAGGCGTCAGGTCGCTGGCTTTAATCGCTTGGTTCAATGCCGTAATTCGTAATTGCTCTGCCTCTGTGATCACACGAATTTTCTCCGCTTCGGCGTTGGCATCAATTCTCATTCTCTCCGCTCGTGCTTGGGCATCAATCTTTGTTTGTTTGGCACGAGCTTCCGCATCAATTTGCATTTCCGAAGATTTTGCTTCTGAATCCAAAATTAAGGAGTGTTTCCGCCCTTCGGATAAGGTAATCATCGATTCCTTATCGCGTGAAGCGGTAATCAATTTATTCATCGAATTGATAATTTCATCCGACACTAAAATTTCCCCAATATTGATTCGATCAATGGCTAGACCATAACCAGCTGTAATGTCTTTAATCGATTCAAAAAGCGCCGCGTTGATTTCTTCCGTTCCATTTAAAACCTCATTTAAATCCATTTTTCCGATAATGCCCCGTAAATTCGATTGAGCGTCTTGAATCATGGCAGTTACCGCATCTTCGTTATCATAAACGAAGGCGCGAACATCCGTTACATGGTATTTAATCGCTTCATCAATTTGTACAATGACGTTATCTCTAGTAATGGCACTTTGCGGTGGGATTTCAAGCGGTACTTGCTTTAATGAAACTCGCTGACGTACCGTATACAAAATGGGGATTAAAAAATGCAGACCTGGTTCCAATGTCCGAACGTAACGGCCAAAACTTTCAACAATTTTTACTTCCCCTTGCTGCACGACAACCGCGATACTCGTCAATAACCAAATAATGATTGCTAGAACAATTAAAAATAAAACAATTTTTCCAATAAACATTTTTTTCACTCCTCTTACTTTCTGATTTCGATGTAATCTTCGCTTTCTTCGATGAGGTAATCATTCACTCGAACAAAAGCCTTGCCGTTTTCAATGGCAAAAACCTCTAACATACTCCCTTTTTCAGGATTTCCTTCGATAACAACATATTCAATGTACCGTCCCAAAGCAAAAATAACGCCTCTCACTTGAGTTCCTGCGCTACGAAAATACTTTCCCAAAAATTTGTAATCCAGATAATCCAATCGATTTTCAACTCCTCACTCGTCACAGGATATCATTTCTATTTTACCACGTTCTCTTTTCAGTACAACAAGAAATCGGATGACAAGCAACCGAAACTTAAAGGAACAAAAAAACCTGATGTCCCCGACTCTTAGAATTTTTTGTTCATTTCCACTTGTTTTGCACACAACTATTTGCTTCTACCTGTCTTAACTGTAATAATTAATTTACTAGAAAAAAACCGTTCGACATAAAAAAGCTAGAGGAGGAACACCTTATGAAAAAGTTGCTACTAATTAATGGAATCATTGAACCGTTAACCGGAGAAAAACCCTATCCGTCTAATCTTTGGATTGACTCCAATGGAACGATCGAAAAAATCCAACCAGGAAATGCTTTAGAGGAAACGGAATACGAAGTTTTTGATTGCCAGGAACAATTTATTTTACCAGGATTAATTAATGCCCATATGCATTTGTTCTCAGCTGGAAAACCATTGAATTTAACAGTCAGCGAAGGTCCCTTAAACTTACTCTATCGCTTTATCGGAACGGCTTTAGGAAAGCAATTGTTGCAACGAAAAATGCATCAGCATGCCCAAATCGAGCTTCAAACAGGTGTCACAACAATGCGCTCCTTGGGGGAAATGTTTTATCAAGATGTCGCCTTACGTCAACGTTATCAAACAAAAGAAATCCTTGGTCCCAATCTCTATGTCTCTGGATTTTTATTAGCCATCACTGGTGGTCATGGTGCGCCTTATTTAGCCATTGAAAGTGATTCACCTTGGGATGCCCGCAAGAGTGTGCGCTTAAATACTCGTCAAGGTGTGGACTGGATTAAAATTTGCGTCACTGGTGGCGTAACAGATGCCAAGCGAATTGGCGAAGCTGGAGCCTTGCAATTTACCGCCGAAGAAGTCGAAGCTATTTGTTCAGAGGCACATAAAAACGGGACCATGGTCGCGGCTCATGTGCAAAGCAAAGAAGGGATTCGTTTAGCCTTAAAAGCGGGAGTTGACACGATTGAACACGGCGCGCCTATGGATTCAGAAATTATTGAATTGTTTCAAAAGAATCCAAAATCGCTACGAGGATTTTCAGCATTGGTCCCAACTTTTCAAGCTGCAGCTCCCTTTGCCTTGTTGGATCGATCCCTAACAAAGATTGATCGAACCGTCTACGAAAATGGCAAAATAATTTATGAGGGAATGCTTGAAGGCTTTAGACAAGCACAAGAAAACCAGATTTTAACGGGTGTCGGAAATGATGCTTCCGTTTCCTTTGTGACTCATTACGACTTCTGGCGTGAACTGCACTTTCTCGTTCACTACCTAGAGATGACGCCACTTCAAGTGTTACAGATGGCCACACAAAACAATGCCAAACTCATGGGGATTGACCACTTAGTTGGAAGCATTAAAGTCGGCCAATTAGCAGACTTACTTCTTTTCAAAGACAATCCAGTCGAAAAAATTGAAGCCCTTCAAGACATTCAACAAGTGATTAAGCATGGACGTTTTGTACCCAAAAAAGCATTTAAACGTTACCCAGCTGTCGATCAATTGTTAAACCGTCTTGCCTAATGCCAAAAGAAAATCGACCGCCACCTATCAATCAGGCTTTGGTCGATTTTCTTTGGCTGCCTTTTGAATTTTTTGGAGTTTCATACCATACAATAAGGTGACCTTGAGTGCCGCAACGATGGGTAAGATCACAATCATTCCCAAAATCCCAAAAATCTGTCCCGTAATCAACATCATAATAATCACAAAAAGCGGGTGGAGTTTTAGTTCTTTACTCATGACATAAGGAGAGACAATATAAGACTCACCAATTTGTACCAAAATAATTCCAAGCACAAGAATCCAGGCATTGACGTCTTGAGTAATCATTCCTGTAATCACTGCTGGGATAGCTCCAATCCAAGGGCCAAAGTAGGGAACAATGTCCATGATACCAGCGACAACTGCAAATAATAACGCTCCTTTTAGACCTGCAATCCAAAAAGTCAGCCAAGCACCGACAAAGACGTAGAAACAAACCAACGCTTTTCCACTAATATAATCAGACAACGTTTTTTCTAACTGAGTAAAATAATCAAGTGCGATTGCTTGGTACTGTGGAGGTAACTTCAAATGGAATGTCTTTGGTTTCTTTGTATTTTTAAGTAAATAAAAGACCATGATCGGTACGATACTAACGACTAAAAAGGAACTTGATACAAATACAAATAACCACTGAGTACCGCTTTGTAGTCCTACAAATAAAAGATCAATAAAATCCGTCAATGAATGATTAAATAATTGGAGATATCGCTGAATGTTTTCTCCTGAAAAAAATTGTGTTGCAAGTAACCACTGATCGACTTCATTCAAAATTCGTGGAACAGATGTTACTAACGCATCGATTTGGGCAAATAGTAAAGGAATCAATTCGCGAACGATAAAACCTAAAACGCCAAAAAAAATGAAGAACGTTACCGCCAAACTGACTCCTTGATTCTTTAAATACTTAAGTAGCAATAGATACAATGGTTTAAGTAAATAATAAATAAAGAGAGCAAAAATCGTTGGGATAAATAAGGTGTTCCAGGTCATTTGAACAATTTGAGAAAGTAATGCAATGGCACGAAGTTTGGACCAGACAAAGAAAACAAGAATCGTCAATACTAAAATATAGAAAGCTTTCGAATGTTTTAAATCGTTCATTTCCTTCCCCTTTCTTACGCCTGATGTCTTCAAGGCAAGCATCGACTCCTTACAGACCCGGACCCCACGGAATTCCTAAAACGTAAAAGCCAACAAATAATAAAATCCAAGCAATTGCGATCAAAATGGTATGAGGCAACATCAATGAAACAACAGTGCCGACTCCGACCTTTTTATCATAGCGACTCGCAAACGTCACAATTAAGGCAAAATAAGGCATCAAAGGGGTAATAACGTTCACAGGCGAATCTGCGACACGGTAAGCAGCTAATACTGCTTCTGGCGCAACGCCTAACTGATACAGTAAGGGCACGAAAATAGGAGTTAAGATAGCAAATTTTGGTACAGCACCCACCAAAATAAAATCTAACAACAACACTAAAAAAATAAAACACAGTAAAAGGGAGAGGCCACTCATTTCGATACTCTCAATCCATTCGGCTGCATTCACTGCCAAAATGGTGCCAAGATTCGTAAAATTAAAATAGGCTATAAATTGACTAATAATTAAAAGTAAGAAAATCATCCCACTTAATCCACTAAAAACTTTTACAATCGGATGAATGATATCCATACTTGACTTAATTTTCCCTACACTCCGACCATATAGTATCGCTGGAATTAAAGATAACAACATGACCATGGCAATTAAACCGTCCATAAAGGGCGTTGCACCGATAATGTCTCCTGTTTCTGGATGTCTAAGCGGACCACCTTGAGGAATCGTTAACAATGCTATCAATAAAACGACGCCCAAGAAACCGTACAAGGCCGCTCGCAGACCCCGACTTTCTAAGGCTTCATCGGTGTCTTCTGCAAAAACTTCGTTATTTCCTTCGTAGACACCCAAGCGTTGTTCGACAATTTTTTCATTGACGATGGTTGCAACAATGACAATTAAGATGGTTGAAAGTACAGAGAAGAAGAAGTTTGCCATTAAATCGACTTGATAAGTTGGATTCACAATATGAATCGCATCGTTCAATATTTCTGTGAGCATACCATCAATTGGCGTAATGACAATATTGACACCAAAACCTGCAGCAACGCCGGAAAAGGCCGCAGCTAATCCTGCCAATGGATGGCGCCCGACTTTATAAAAAACAGCAGCACCTAAAGGAATCAACACCAGATACCCTGCGTCAGAAGCAATCGATGATAAGACGCCTAGTAAAACTAAGATAGCTGTTAAGGTTTGTTGCGGAACAACTTTTACTAGTTTATGGATTAAAGCACCGATCAAACCAATTTCCTCAGCAAAACCAACACCAATCATCGCAACAAGCGTTACCCCTAAAGCTTGAAAACTCATCAAGTTATTCACGATTGAAGTGAACATAAAGCGGATTCCCTCTGCACTCAACAGACTTTCAACATGCAGGGTCGTCCATTCAGGTAAATGCGTTTCAATATTAATCACTTCAAACTCAGCGGATGTGTCTAAGGCGGCAAAAATAGCCGATAGAATCACAACAAAAACCATTAATAATAAAAAAATAATTGCTGGGTGAGGTACTTTGTTTCCTAACCGTTCGACACCATTTAAAAAGCGATCCGTCCGTGATTGTTTTATCTCTTCTTGCATACTTGTCTCCTCCTCGTAATCTGGTTTTCACTTTTGTTTCCATTGTTTCTTAACCATGCAACTTTTTTATGTTGGATCTCCTCCCTTACAACACAAGTAAAAAACGAAAGCGCTGTCTTTTCTCCTTTCTACTTCCTTTGACGATTTCGATTGCATCAAAATTGATAACGAATGAGCGTGCTTTCTTAAAATAATTATCCCTTAACCGATGAAATTGGTCAAAAGATAACTCTTTCATTGTGAAAAAGCGCCCGTTTTTCTACGCTGTTTTGCTCAATGGCATTTCACACCATTTGCCATACTAGCAGCGACGCACAACCATAAAAAAGGAAGTACGCAAGAGCCTTTGGTTTTCAAGTGTCAAAATCCAACAAAAGACTCGTAAAAGCTACAACATCCTCTTTTTAAACGCAAACTTCCTCCCTTAAACTCGTTCTCAGCATTGGATCGCAATCGAAAAAAACAAAAGAAAAAAAGACCGGTTCAAGCATCTCCCTTATGATTTTTCAGCGTGTTATTAGAGGAAAATGCCAATCTTCGGAACACAAATAAAGGAGCTGCGACAGATGTCACACCTCCTTTATTTTACGAGTGAGAGACGGATACAGGGGAAACAAGAGTCGACGCTTTCCAAACCTTCACGAAATTCGAGCAATCGAAAAAGCCAATTGTTCGAATTTCTCTCTCGCTTCTCAGCGCCAAACGACTTTTGTCACACTTCCATCTTAAAATTTCATTTATCGCTCCTTCTTGATTAAGGACCTGAAACCTTCGCCTCGACACTTTTTTATGCATTCATTAATTTGCGACAATATTGACAAGTTTCTTCGGTACGGCAATCACTTTACGAATGGTTTTATCTGCCAAATACTCTTGGATACTTGGTTCTGCTTGAGCCAGGGCTTCCAATTCTTCGCGCGTAGCAGCTGCGGGAACTTGTATTTTCGTCCGAACTTTGCCATTGACTTGAATGACAATCTCAATTTCATCCTCGACTAATGCTGCTTCATCGTAAGTTGGCCATGGTTCATAAGTCAAGCTCGCTTCATTTCCTAAAATTGACCATAACTCTTCTCCAATATGTGGTGTAATCGGAGTTAGAAGTTGAACAAAACCTTTGATGTATTCAATCGGTAAGGCGTCGACTTTGTAGGCTTCATTTACAAAAACCATCAATTGTGAAATCGCCGTATTGAAACGGAGATGTGTCATATCTTCTGTCACTTTTTTCACGGTTTGATGATAGACCTTCGTTAATTTTCCATCATTAAAAGTCGTGATCCGATCCCGCATTTTTCCTTCTTCGTCAACAAGTAAACGCCACACACGGTCCAAGAACTTCCGGCTACCTTCCAAGCCGTTTTCATTCCAAGCAATGGCTGCATCTAATGGTCCCATGAACATTTCGTAAAGACGCAAAGTATCTGCCCCGTATTTTTCCACCACGTCATCTGGATTCACGACATTTCCACGAGATTTCGACATTTTCTCGTTGTTTTCCCCTAAAATCATCCCTTGGTTATACAACTTTTGGAACGGTTCGGAAGTCGGAACAACGCCAAGGTCAAATAAGAATTTATGCCAGAAGCGAGCGTACAATAAGTGAAGGACGGCATGCTCTGCACCACCGATATAAATATCAACAGGTAACCAACACTCTAATTTTTCATAGTTGGCGATTTCGTGTTTGTTATGCGGATCGATAAAGCGTAAGAAATACCAAGAACTTCCCGCCCATTGCGGCATTGTATTGGTTTCACGACGTCCTTTCATGCCTGTTTTTGGATCGACAACGTTCACCCAGTCAGAGATGTTGGCAAGCGGAGATTCCCCCGTGCCACTTGGATGAATGTCATCTGTTACTGGTAAACGCAAAGGCAACTCTTCAAGTGGTAAAGTTGTCATTGTCCCATCTTCCCAGTGAATCACTGGGATTGGCTCTCCCCAATAACGTTGACGTGAAAACAGCCAATCTCTTAGGCGGTAGCTGACTTCTTTTTTCCCTACGCCGTTTTCTTCTAACCAAGTTAACATCGTTTCAATCGCCGTTTCCTTATCTAAACCGTTTAAGAAATCTGAATTGATATGGGGACCATCTTCAAGGAAAGGCGCCTTTTCAATGTCGCCGCCTGCTAGAACCGGTAAGATTTCAATTCCAAAAGTTTTTGCAAAATCATAATCGCGGTCATCGTGTGCTGGAACGGCCATAATTGCACCAGTTCCATAGGTCGCAAGTACATAATCTGCAATCCAAATTGGTACTTCTTTTCCATTGACTGGGTTGATCGCGTAAGCTCCGGTAAAGACGCCGGTTTTTTCTTTCACTAAATCGGTTCTTGTTAAATCGGACTTTTTACTAGCTGCATCAATGTAAGCCTCCACTGCTGCTTTTTGTTCAGGACTGGTAATCTTTTGTACCAATTCAAGTTCTGGCGCTAAAACGCAGTATGTCGCTCCAAACAATGTATCTGGTCGTGTTGTAAAGACAGTAAACGATTCTTTTCTTCCAGCAACTTTAAATGTCACATTCGCACCATAAGAACGACCAATCCAGTTGCGCTGCATCTCTTTAATACTTTCTGGCCAATCTAAGTCTTCTAAATCATCTAATAGACGATCAGCATATGCTGTAATTTTCAACATCCATTGACGCATCGGTTTGCGAATGACATCATAGCCACCACGTTCACTTTTACCGTCGATGACTTCCTCGTTGGCAATCACGGTTCCTAGCTCAGGCACCCAGTTCACAGCAACTTCGGCTTCATAAGCCAAGCCTTTTTCATAAAGTTTCGTAAAAATCCATTGCGTCCATTTATAATATTCTGGATCCGTCGTATTAATTTCACGATTCCAGTCATAACTAAAACCTAAGGAGTTAATTTGACGACGGAAAGTCTCAATGTTTTTTTCAGTGAATTCTGCCGGATCATTACCGGTATCTAAGGCATACTGCTCTGCTGGTAGTCCAAATGCATCCCACCCCATTGGATGTAACACATTATACCCTTGGCTTCGTTTCATGCGCGACAAAATATCTGTTGCTGTATAGCCTTCTGGATGTCCGACATGTAAGCCTTGTCCTGAAGGGTAAGGGAACATGTCGAGTGCATAAAATTTTGGTTTATTCGATTCGTCTGTCGTATTAAAGCTATTATTTTTCGCCCAATACTTTTGCCATTTTTTCTCAATTGCTTTGTGATTGTAATTCACGATAAAACGCTCCTCTGCTATTTTTTCATAAAAAAAATCCTATAAGAAACAAAGTCGTTTCTTATAGGACGTATTTGACGTGGTACCACCTAAATTTACTAACAAAAAAGTTAGCCTCAACGTGTTAACGGTCGTCACCGAATCTTCCTACTGTCTTCAAAAGATTACACTACAAGGTGAGTTCAAAAGATTCTTTGTACACTTGCACCACACGTGTACTCTCTAAGAAAGAAGGGCTTTTTACTATTCCTTTTCAAACATGTTGATTATTTGACTTACGTGTATACTAGCAAATTTTTCTCACTCTTTCAAGTGTTTTAACGTACTTTCAAGGTTTGTCCAACATAAATCGTATCCGAAGTCAAATGGTTCAAGCTTTTGAGCTTCGCAACCGATACACCGTATTTTTGTGCCAAAGCCCATAAACTATCCCCACTAACGATTTTGTGTGTCGCTTGTTGGTTCCCAGTCGTTGTTGTTTGATTCCCACTAGTGGAATTGCTGGCTGCCGTACTGGTCGTTCCTTTTTTGACAATAATTTTTTGATTTGGGTGAATCAAATCGCCTTTAAGGTTGTTCCAGCTACGAAGTTGATCCATCGTAATCCCATGATTATTGGCAATCAACCAAACCGAATCCCCGGGTTTCACTGTGTAGTACTGTTGACTCGTACTTGGAGTGGACGGTTTTGGCGTATTTGCTTGATGATTGTTATTCGCTGGCGGTGTCGGCTGAGTATTCGTGCCACCTGTGCTTGATTGACTCACCACTAGTTTTTGTCCCGGATGAATTAAATCACCCTTCAGGTTATTCCAACTACGAAGCTGATCCATCGTAATTCCATGATTATTGGCAATCAACCAAACCGAATCGCCGGATTTCACCGTATACGTTTTTGCACTACTATTTGTCGGTGGTTTCGGTGTCTCTGGTTTGGGCGTTTCCGGTTTGGGTGTTTCTGGCTTCGGCGTTGTTTGACCCGATTGACTCACCACCAGTTTTTGCCCTGGATGAATCAAGTCTCCTTTAAGGTTATTCCAGCTACGAAGCTGATCCATCGTAATTCCATGATTATTAGCAATCAACCAAACGGAGTCGCCTGATTTCACCGTATACGTTTTTGCACTGCTATTGGTTGGTGGTTTCGGTGTCTCTGGTTTAGGCGTTTCCGGTTTGGGTGTTTCTGGCTTCGGTGTTGTTTGACCGGATTGACTGACAATCAGTTTTTGCCCCGGATGAATCAAGTCCCCTTTAAGGTTATTCCAGCTACGAAGCTGATCCATCGTAATCCCATGATTATTGGCAATCAACCAAACCGAATCGCCTGATTTTACCGTATAGGTTTTTTCTTGTCCCGTCGCTTGATTATTTTCTTGATTACTTTCACTGTTGTTCCCTGTGTTTTGGTTGCCTTGTCCGCCACCATTTCCCGTTGCCGGCGAATCAAAGCGTGTTAGATTGTATGTTTCAATCACACCATTTAATTTCCCTGCATATCCTGGATCGGTTGCATAACGGCCGGTCAACCAAGCAGTTGCATCGCGGTAGCTATTCGTATTGCTCTTCCAAGCACCTGAATAAAAATAAACCCCTGCTTGAAACGAGACGTTTCTCAAAGTCGCTGCATTGTCTGCAAAAGATTCAGCAAATGATGGATATTTGCGAAACGGTTCATTCTTAACGACCCATTGTCCATTTAAGTATTCTTGCGTACTCATGTAAACCGTCTGACCTTGATAACTTCCTTTGATACCAAATAGATTATAATTCGGTGCTTGTGAAAGTGTGCTTCGTCCCCAGCCACTTTCAATAATCGCTTGTGCAATCATCACTGAAGCATATAAATCATTGGCATTTGCAATTGGTTGCGCATGAATCGAAACTTCATTAATGAAGGCTTGCGGATCCACATAGCTGGCACTCGCGCGCATCAGCGGATTTGCAAAAGGTAAAGCTGCTGGCTCTTTCACTTCATCGTTTTGTTCTGTTTCCTTTTCGACTACAGCTGGCACTTCTTCTTCCGAAACTTCCACTTCCGGCGCACTTGGTTGAACTTCTTCTTCCATTCCCTCTGAAAATTCTGGTGCCTCAGAAGGATCGACTTCAACCGTTTCCGTTGTTTCTTCCATTGCCGTACTTGAGTCGGCTACTTCTTCTGTCGTATCAATCGGATCTGAACTCATTGATTGGATGGTCCCATCTGTTTCATCCGCAAAAACGGTAGCAATTGGTGCAAGTGGGGCAACGACTGAAATTGCTGTGACCGTTGTTCCTAGAACAGCTGCACTTTTTTTCATGTGACGATAAAAAACACGTTGCTCTTCCATTTTACGACGCTCTTTTCGTGACAAAGACTTTTCCATTTTCTGACCTCCGATATTGTGTGAATACATTCATGCTTTTAAGTATACCTGTTCTTTTTTCTTAATAAAAGTTTAATCGTGTCTTTTAATGAACTGTAATATAGATGTAATACTTCACCTTGCGTAATTTCTGTTCTATTGTATACTAAAACAAGATTTTAAGAGAAGGAGTAGTGAGATGAAACAGAAACTTTATTATCAATTTGCAGGTAGTTGTAGCCTCTTAGTCTTTGCTTTTTTGGGCTATGTTGTCAAGTTTTATCCGCAATGGTTCCATCGCTTTGATACTTTTTTTACAACACCTTTGTATCAGGCGCGACCGAATTTCCAATCGTTTTTCTTATGGATTACTCAATTTGCCAATCCCTTGCCGATCATACTGCTGTTTTTGGCCATTAGCATGGTGCTCCTTTATGGAAAGCAATACGCGGAAGTTTTATGGTTAAGTAGTGGCATGGTGCTAATTGCCGGCCTTTTCAATCCACTTTTTAAACTTTTTTTTGCCCGTCCACGCCCGGATTTGACACACCTAGTGACGGAACACAGTCATAGTTTTCCTAGCGGGCATGCAGCAAGTAGTATGGTTTTTTACGGTGCTTTAATCTTATTGTTACCAAACCTTTTGCATAAGCAACCAATCCGTCTTTTTTTACAAGGTCTACTCGTTCTTATCATTCTAGCAATCGGTTGTAGTCGCATTTATCTGGGCGTCCACTATCCAACGGACATCCTCGGAGGATATACACTCAGCTTGGGTTGGCTATTGTTGACTTACCCCATTTATGAGAAACAACGCTTTATTTGGCGCTTTAAAAACAAACAAAACTAAAAAAAGAGGTGTCCCATGAATCCCTTTCCTTTTACAGAAGATCCGACAAAACGTTACCACTCTTGGAACTATGCCTTGCGACAAACTTTTGGCGATAAAATTTTCAAAGTCCCCATTGATGGTGGTTTTGATTGCCCCAACCGTGATGGGACCGTTGCACATGGCGGGTGTACTTTTTGTAGCGTCTCTGGTTCGGGAGATATGATCGTCGCACCGGAAGACCCCATCCCTGTCCAATTTACCAAAGAAATCGAGATGCGCCACCGCAAATGGCCAGGAGTCAAACAATACATTGTCTATTTCCAAAACTTCACAAATACACATGCACCAGTCGCTGTCATTAAGGAACGCTTTGAGCAAGTCGTCAACTTACCCGGGGTTGTTGGTCTAGCAATCGGCACACGACCCGATTGTCTACCAGATGAGGTTGTCGACTATCTCGCTGAACTAAACGAACGTTTGTATTTGTGGGTGGAACTTGGTCTGCAAACGACTTTTGAATCGACTAGTCAACGAATTAACCGTGCGCATGACTACGAAACGTATCTTGAAGGCGTACAGAAATTGCGTCGTCATCACATTCGTGTTTGTACCCATCTGATTAATGGGCTACCAGGAGAAACACCTGAAATGATGGAAGAAAATGTCCGTCGAACGATTCTCGATAGTGATATTCAAGGAATCAAAATTCACTTACTTCACTTAATGCGTAACACGCGTATGCTCCGAGATTATCACATGGGGGGCCTACAACTTCTTACACAACAAGCTTATACCGAAATCGTCTGTAATCAACTTGAAATGATTCCAAAAGAAATCATTATCCATCGCTTAACTGGTGACGCTCCCCGAGAAACTCTGGTGGGACCGATGTGGAGTTTGAATAAATGGGAAGTGTTAAACGGGATCGATCAAGAATTACTTCGACGCCAGTCATACCAAGGGAAATTTAACGTCCGACACAAAGGAGAATCGCCATGTTAAAAACCGCACTCCATTACAGCCGTCAACTACTAACCGATATTTTACAGCCAGGAGACATTGCCGTTGATGCCACAATGGGAAATGGGAATGACACCTTACTTTTGGCTGAGCTCGTTGGCAAGACCGGCTTTGTTTATGCCTTTGATATCCAGGCTCAAGCCATTGAAAAAACGAAAGAGCGCCTCTACGGAACCCCCTGGGAACAACGCGTCCAACTCGTTTTTGATGGGCACGAAAATTTGGATTTTTATTTGCCTACCGACCTCTTGGTGAAAGCAGCCGTTTTCAACCTCGGTTACCTCCCACAAAGTGATAAAGCGATTATCACCTTGCCTCAAACAACCAAAAAAGCATTAGACGCCTTATTGCTTCGCTTAGCTCCACGTGGTCGTATCGTCATTGTTGCCTATTACGGGCACGAAGGCGGCACGCAGGAATTGACCCACATTCGTCAATATTGCGAGCAATTGCCACAAGACACTTACAATGTATTGAACTATCAATTTATCAATCAAAAAAATCAGCCCCCCATTTTGTTTTGCATTGAAAAAAAGCCCGAATCGCGAAAATAAGCTTGATTCAGGCTTTTTTTTGAGGCAAAATGAGAACGTAAACAAAAACAGAAAGGGATTACATCATGAATGAAATTACTGTCGCTACTTATAATATTCGTATGGATGCTTGGGAAGATGGGGATTGGTCATGGACCAACCGACGTTCTCACGTCCTTGACCTGATTCGCTATTGCGATTGGGACTTATTTGGTGTTCAAGAAGTGTTGCCTCATCAACTAACAGACTTTGAAGCACTCACCGAGTACGCCTTCATAGGGACTGCTCGTGAAGATGGAAAAAACACTGGCGAGTACAATGGAATTTTTTATAAAAAAGAACGTTTTGAATTACTGGAGGAAAAAATTTTTTGGCTTTCTGAAACACCCAATGTTCCAAGTATTCACCCTGAAGCAGGTTGCCATCGCTTATGTGTTTGCGGCTTATTTAAAGAGAAACTTTCAGGAAAAACCTTTGTCTTTGCCGATACACACCTAGACCACGAATCCGAAAAAGCACGCGTTCTTGGAACCAATGTCATTCTTGCTGAAGGTTTGGCACACTTTAAGGACCAGCCAATCATTCTCGTAGGAGACTTTAATGCAACGCCAGATGAAGAAGCTTACCAACAATTAAATCAACATCTGACAGATGCTCGTCAAATGCCAGGCGCTTTCGTTTACGGACCAAAAGGCACCTTCCAAGAATTTCATTACAATTGTCCTTGGGAGGAATTAGTTGAAATTGATTTCATCTTTGTCTCTCCAACCATTCAGGTCAAAAAAGTTGGTACCTTAACCTATAGTTGCGATCAACGCTTCCCTTCTGACCATTTCCCAGTTGAAGCGTCATTGAGTATTTAACGAATCTTAGGATGCCTATTCTTATTTAACATGGAGACAAAACAAAAAGAATCAACACTTGCCTTTAGAAAACCAAGTGTTGATTCTTTTTTCTTTAACTGACAAAAATCATTCCGACCATTCTTTTGCAAGGCAATTTCTTGGATAGAGGAACAAAATCGCCTTTTATTTTCCAGTTTGAAGACCTTCTTGCTTTTTAATGTACTCTGCATATTGTTCTCTGTATATTTTCGTCTTTTGATAATAAATAAGATTAACAGTTGTGAACAACACAACAAAAAGGAAGACGCCGACCAATATTATTTTTTTAAAACTGCGTCCTTTTTTTAAATCGTCATCTATTTTTTTCACCGTTTCTTTATCCCCTTTCAAGAATTCGTCTAGGGAGAGGTTGAATCGATTCGACATTTCGATAATCGTTGAGATATCTGGATACGTCCTACCCGTTTCCCAACTAGAAATCGTTTTATCCGATACATTCAGTTGTTCTCCTAATTCTTTCTGAGTCAAATGATTATTCCTTCTAAATGTTTTTATCCTACTCCCAATATCCATTGAATGGACCTCCTTATTTTTATTCTCTCGCATACGCTTTCGTTAGCATACCTTAGACTTGTAGAATTACCAGTCTACTCACTCTACGTCTTGTAGAGGTCGCCGTTTTATCGAATCGATTCTGTTCTGCTCAAAAAACACATTTGTACCATTGCCTCGTTTTTCACTTGAATCATCCGTTCACGTAACTGATTTTATGACGAGTAAAAGAGCCCTCAAAAAGGGGCCTTTTATATTTTCTGGAAAGGTTATTTAAAACGTTATGAGTTAACATCACTTACATTGTCATACATTAGGTCTAAAAAAGTTGGTTCAATATTGAAGAACTTCCAGGTAAAAACAAAAACAATCCTAAGCAAATGAACAGTGTTCCAATAATCAGTGACATCGTTACAATTTTCGTTGAACGTGTAACATCCTTATTTCTTAAATCAACAACTAATAATACAATACCTAAAAGGATCATATAAAATACCATCGTCCCCTATCGAATCCCTACTTTCTTTCTCCTTTGTTATCGTTTTAAAGGAATACTTGGAAAATGGATAGTCGTTAAAAGGAAACTTGAACAACACTTAATCATTCCACTTTTATAACTGCAATAGCAACCAAAAGGGACTGTAACTTTTGTCACAGCCCCTTTGATATTTTACGAATGTTTGACGGATAAACAGGTAACAAAAATCTACCTTTTCAAAAATTCCCCCTCTAGCTCCTCAAAGCAAAATCACTTTTGTCATCCCTTCTTTTTGCTGCGGCTTTTAAAGTGCTTTTGGTTTGAATCGTTTTAATCTTAACGCATTTAATACGACTGAGATCGAGCTAAAACTCATCGCAGCACCCGCAAACATCGGACTTAACAAAGGACCGCCAAAGAGGTGCAACACCCCCATTGCTACTGGGATACCTAATACGTTATAAGCAAAGGCCCAAAATAAGTTCTCTCGAATATTTTTAATCGTCGCCCGACTTAATTCAATTGCTGTTGGCACGTCGTTTAAATCGCCCCGCATTAGAACAATATCCGCAGATTCAATCGCCACGTCTGTTCCTGAGCCGATCGCAATGCCGACATCCGCTTGAGCTAAAGCAGGGGCATCATTAATCCCATCACCAACCATCGCAACCGTTCTTCCTTCTTTTTGGAGTCGTTTGACTTCATGGGCCTTATCTTCTGGCAAGACTTCGCTAAACACGCGGTCAATCCCTACTTGCTTCGCAATTGCCTGCGCTGTTTGGTGGTTATCTCCCGTAATCATCGCCACTTCTAACCCCATTTGATGCAAGCGAGCAATCGCTGCTTGGCTACTTGCTTTCACGGTATCTGCGACAGCAATCACACCAATCAGTTGCCCTTCATAAGCAATATACATCGGTGTTTTTCCATCAGACGCTAACGCTTGAGCCTCCGCAACTTCTGTCGTGAGTGCAATTTGACGTTCCACCATTAATTTTTGATTGCCTAACAGCAAGGTTTTACCTGACACTTCGACTTCAATCCCGTGTCCAGGAATCGCATGAAAATGACGCACATTGGGTAAGGTTAAGCCTTTTTCTTTCGCAGCCTCGATGATTGCCTGACCAAGGGGGTGTTCAGATCCCGTTTCAGCGGCAGCTGCTAAAGCTAACACTTGTTCTTTTTCCATTCCATTATAGGTTAAGAGGTCCGTTACCACGGGTTTTCCTTCCGTAATGGTTCCTGTCTTATCGAATACAATCGTTTGAACTTTATGGGTCGTTTCTAACGCATCGCCACTCTTAATTAATACGCCATTTTCTGCACCTTTACCTGTCCCCACCATAATCGCTGTCGGTGTCGCTAAGCCAAGCGCACATGGACAAGCAATGACTAAGACAGAAATGGTAATCGTCAGGGCAAAGACCCACGACTCCTGACCTAAGAAGAACCAAGCACCTCCTGCTAAAAGCGCAAGGACAATCACGATTGGAACAAAGATTCCTGAAACCTTATCTGCAAGTTGGGCAATCGGCGCTTTTGAACCTTGCGCCTCTTCAACTAAATGAATAATTTGTGATAGTGTCGTGTCTTGGCCTACTTTCGTTGCTTTAAATTTAAAAGAACCCGTCTTATTCATGCTTGCACCGACAACCGTGTCTTTGACTTTTTTCTCGACGGGTAGACTTTCCCCAGTTAACATCGATTCATCAATCGCAGAATGCCCTTCGACAATGACGCCATCTACTGGAATTTTTTCACCAGGACGAACGACAACGACGTCTCCGGTTTGGACTTCTTCAATCGCAATTTCAACTTCTTGATCGTTACGCATGACTCGCGCGGTTTTAGGAGCAAGCCCCATTAATTTCTTAATGGCTTCTGAAGTTTTCCCTTTTGAAACTTCTTCAAAATATTTCCCTAAAGTAATTAAGGTTAAGATGACTGCAGCGGATTCATAATATAAGTTCATTGCCGCGTGAACATCGCCTTGGTAGACCACAACCGTACTATAAACGCTATATAAAAAGGCGGCACTCGTTCCTAAAGCCACGAGCGAATCCATATTCGGATGTCCTCTAAAGAGTGCTTTAAAACCACCTTGGAAGAAACTGCGACCAAAATACATGACCGGCAAGGTTAAAATCAATTGCAACGATGCAAAAGTCATCGCATTCCGCCAACCTACCATTGGACTTAAAAATGTTGGGATTGGCAGTCCGACCATTTCGCCCATGGCTAAGTAGAGTAACGGAACCGCAAAAATTGCTGATCCAATGAAGCGATGCCACAGTTCTTTTATTTTCTGGGCTTTTTTCCCGGCGGAAATTTCTGCTTCATCCTGACCAGTAGTTAAAATCTTAGCGTGATATCCCGCTTTTTCAACCGCTGTCATGATCGCAGAAGCTTGAAGTTGCGTAGGATCAAAAGTCACCAACATTCTTTCTGTCGCTAAGTTCACAGAGGCCTGGGTCATACCATCTAAGTTTTGGACAGCTTTTTCTATCGTTTGGGCACAAGACGAACAGGTCATCCCCTCGATTATAAAAGTCATCGTTTGATCGTTATGACGGACTTCATAGCCTGCCTGATGAACGGCTTCACGAATCGTTTCGTCATTCAAGACCGCTTCATCATAAGAGACCGTGAGTTTTTCCGTGGCTAAGTTCACACTTGCTTGACGAACACCGGCTAATTTTTGAACCGTTTTTTCAACAGTTTGAGCGCAAGAAGAACACGACATGCCTTCAACTGCGTACGTTTCTTTTTTCATTTTATCCTTTCCTTCCTTTAACTGACTGGGTAACCAATTTCTTTTAGTTTCTCTTCGATTTGATTTCTTCCTACTTGTTGTTCATCAAATTGAATGGACACCTTTTTTTCAGCGAGGTTCGTTTCCACGTTCGTGAGACCATTGAGAGCTTCTAAAGCACTCACTATATTATTGACACAGCCGGCACACTTCATTTTTTCAATGCGATAACTTTTTTCTTTCATTTTTTGTTTCCTCCCCTTCGTTTACATATGTAATCCATCGATACTTTTACTATAAAGGTCAAGGGAGGAATTGTCAATCGCTTGCACTTAAAAAAGAAAAAAAGTGCCTCTTTAGAATCAAATTTTTCTAAAGAAACACTTTTAAAATTATTTCTCCCTCACACAACGAAAGCCCATATTGTTACTGGCAGACATGCCGGTATTGCCGTTTCGAGCTGCAATGCGATACCTTTTACAATAGGAAGCGTGGCATAAAAAAGAGCCGCCACGAATCGCATAAGCCTCATCGTCTTTTCCTTGAAATTGTTGCCAAAAGGTTGTTCCGCTCGTTTGATTAAACGCACGCAATGGGATCCCTCTTGGATTGACACACCATTCCCAGACATTCCCAATCACTTGATAAAGACCATAGCCATTTGGTTCAAATGTATGCACAGGGGCAGTATTGGCATAACCATCTTCCAGTGTATTTTCAATGGGAAAGTTGCCTTGCCAAATATTACAGTGGTGCTGTCCACCTTCTAGCAAGTCCTCTCCCCAAGGATAACGCTCAAAAGTGGTTCCACCTTTCGCTGCGATTTCCCACTCGGCTTCAGTTGGTAAGCGAAGCCCTGCCCATTGACAGTAAGCAATGGCATCATTACGTGAGACGTGAACTACTGGATGATCGAGACGGTCGGTAATCGTTGACCCCGGACCTTCCGGGTGTCGCCAATTGGCTCCTTGCACCCCCTTCCACCATTTGAGATGTGGAACAGTCTGTTGATACTTTGGATCTAAGGTTTGGAGAAAATAATCAAAAACAAAGGACCAGCCAAAGGTTTCTGACTCAGTGACGTAATTTGTTGCAGCAACAAACTTCGCAAACTCGGCATTAGTTACGGGTGTTGCCGCAATAAAAAATTCTGGAAGGGTGACTGAGACTTTCGGTCCTTCCATATCGCCAGTAAAACCATCCAATCCATTTGTACCAATTTCATAAGTGCCACTGGGAATCCGAATCATCCGATGACCTCCTTACGCATTCTCAACGCTTCATATTCAAAAATAAGATTGTCTTGGTGCTGTTTCATCCAATCGTGTAAGGCTTGACGCATCTCTGTTTGTTGTTTTTGATACGTCAACTGGTCAATCTTATTATCAAGCTCATAAGGATCCGTTGCTAAGTCATACAATTCATCAATATCGCCACAATTAAACACATATTTCCAAGTCCCTTTACGAATCATTCGTTGGGAAAACAAGATACTCCCAATACCCGAACACTCAGTCACGACTGTATCTGGCCAATCGATTGGTTCCTTTTCAATCAACGGACGAATCGATTGCCCATCTCGTTCTCTGGTCACTCGATCGACACCCGCATAATCTAAGATTGTGGAGTAGATGTCACATGTATTAATAAATTCACGGATATGTTCTTTTGTTTGTCCTTTGGCAGGTTTCACAAAGAGCGGGATACTATTGGTTTCTTCATACATGAAAATTGCTTTGTCACATAACCCGTCATGAATTCCTAGCGACTCTCCATGATCGGAACTAAAAATAATCACGGTGTCATCATATAAATCGTTTGCTTTTAAATACTCAAGCATGCGACCGATTTGTGCATCAATATGTGTCATTCCGGCAAGATAATGTTTGACAACGGGTTCAATTTCAGACCATTCCCTAAAATTGCCTCGCTTCACATCATGAACGCGTGGCTTCGCCGACCCTTGTTCATGAAAATTTTTCCATGCAGGAATTTCGACTTCCTCGTACAAGGCTAGGAATTCTTCCGGGACAAAATAGGGCTCATGCGGCCCCCAGAAATTCAGTTGGAAGTACCATGGTTGGTCTTTTTTTTGAAAGTCTCCAATGATTTCTGTCGCACGTTCAACAAGATAATGTTCAATCGTCGATTCGACCCCGGTTGTAATCACTCCCGCTTGATGTTGTTGATAAAAATCTTTTATTACACGTTCAATTTTAAAATCGCGGCCTTTTTCTTTTAAATAGGTTTGAAATTGTGGATAGAAGTGCCCGCCAAACCCATGGCCTGGAAAATCATCCCCCACATAGCCTCGTGTGGTTGGAACCGCATCGTTTTTTAGTTCGTATTCTGGAAATTGGATGCCTCCCATGAACTTTTGAATATACGCATCGGCTTTCACATTTTCCACACCAGATCCTAAGTGCCACTTGCCCGTAAATCCGGCTTGATAACCAGCGTCTAGCAGTCGACGACTCAATAGCTCGGGAGTATCCGCTAATTCTTGAACCATATTGCCATAATTATACGAATTTGTAATCATCCCATGGTGCATCGGATACAGTCCCGTTTGAAGCGATGCTCGAGCAGGTGTGCAAATGGGACAACTCGCATAAGCTTCATCAAAGACCGCTGATTCTTCCGCTAATTGATCAAGATTTGGTGTAAAACATGGCACATCCCCGTAGACTGATAACGTATCTTTGCGTTGTTGGTCGGTTAATATAAATAAAATATTCGGTTGTTTCATTTTATACCTCCGTTCTTTTTAGCAGATCAAGTGTGACTTTGGTTTGTTGCAATGGAACCAATTGCCCATCCTGTACAAACCCTTCTTCTCGATGTTGAAGTTCCTTGATTAAAATTTCGCGCAATGCGGCACATTTTTCCGTTTCACTTTGATGCAAGTCAACGCATTCATTCGGATCGCTTGTCAGATGGAACAATTGCTCCTCTCCACGAATTGGAAACCAAATATACTTCCATTCTTTCGTTAAAATATATTGGTTTGAATCTTGCCCAAAACTATGCTCGCCATGTAAATACGCACGTGTTTGAAAATCCGCATCAGTCAAACAAGCACGTAAGGAGACGCCATCAACATGATCTGGTACCTCACCCGTCGCAAAATCAAGAATCGTTGGCAAAAGATCTCGTAATTCAACAATTTCTTCGATTTCTTGCAGGTTCCCCTCTAAATAGTTGCCTGGATCATAGACAAAAAATGGCAGATGAATACTTCCTTGGTAAGGTAATGATTTCCGGAAATAATGGTGTTCGCCTAATTGATCGCCGTGATCCGAGACAAAGAGTAGGATGGTCTCCTGGGTTAAGCCCTGTTCCCCTAAGGCGATTAAAAAACGACCGATTTGATGATCAATTTGTGTCACTAACCCATAGTAGGCGGCCCGCATGCGATCAAGTTCATGTTTTTTGTATTGCCCTTTAAAGGCGTCTACTGCTGATTTTTCATCTTTTCCAATTAATTTCGCCCATTCGCCAATGAAGATTGGTGGAAACTCCGCGCGTAACTCATGATACATGTCATAATAAAAAGGTGGCGGATTCAATGGTGAGTGCGGACGAACGAAAGACATATTTAAAAAGAAAGGCATTGTCGGATCGCGTCGTTCTAAGAATTCAATCGATTTTGTCACTACCCAATTCGTAGGATGCAAGTCCTCTGACTCCATAAAAGGACGCGCCATCCAAGAATTACAATCCAGTCCATCATCAATAATGTCAGCAGTTGGTCCCTTTTTTTCACGTAACCAACGCAAATAGTCATCACTTCCAACATATTGTGTTTGATGCGGTTTTTTCTGCTGACGATTGGCATGTAAGTAACCATCATGCAATTCAACATGATCAAAGCCTAAACGATTTCTCTCAGGATAGACATGCATTTTACCGACAACTTGGGTTTGATAGCCCGCCTTTTTTAATTGTGTGCCAAGCGTTTGCTCATACGTCCAAGGAACTCCATCTTCATAGCCCACTCGTCCGTGATTGACTTGCGAAAGTCCAGTCATTAATGCCGCACGAGCTGGAATACAGCTCGGCACTGCCGCATAAGCTTGTTTAAAATTATACCCACGTTCAGCCATCATATCTAAATTGGGGGTAGAAATGATTGGATTCCCATTCACTCCTAGCGCATCATAGCGCATTTGATCGACGACCATTAAAATAATATTTGGTTTCGTTTTCATTTTCTTCTCCTCACTAAAAACTTTCTTTTACCTTAGCACTGAAAAAAAAGAGTTTCAATGGAGTAATCTAGTTTTTTAGATGAAAAATTCCATTTCCTCTTGAGATTTTTACTTATTTAACCACTTCTTGTAGGTGTATATTAATGAAATCATAGACTTCTTATGGTATTCTTTAAGCAGAAAGCATGTTTTTTTAACATATTTCATCATTTTTAAACTTTTATTTTACAAAGAAAGAAACGTGATTCTTACTCCCTTGACTTCAATGTTTGTTGAGAAATTTGCCTCCCCTTTTTTACCGACAAATTTCCAAGCAACCATCAATAAGACAAAAGGAATGAGGGCATGTCACGATTCATCTTCGAGCAACACTTTCGTCGATGACACCGTCGCTCGAAAATACCGAAAGAAAAGGAGGGGAAACCGTTTCGCCAAAAAAAATAGAATAACTAAGAAAAATAGCAATGGCTGTGTACCGATTGATTCGCTTGTTAAAAAAGAAGCGGGCCTATTTTAGACAAAAGAAACGAAAAAAACACATGCTATTTTATCCACTTTTGGCAGCGGAAATTATGAACAAAGATTTCTTATCATTTTATACGAATTTAACCAAATTTTTAGGCAGTGCGCTTGGAAATCAATATGAAATTATTCTCCATGTATTTGATTCGGGTAATTTTCATGTGGCGGCAATCGAAAATAGCCATGTCAGTGGACGGACAATCGATTCTCCTCTATCAGGATTTGCTTTAAATTTAATCCAGTCCGAGATCTATCAAACGAAAGATTTTGTTGCAGACTATAAAACGCAAACCGTGGATGGCAAATCATTGAGAGGGTCGACCTTTTTTATTAAAGGAGAAAACGGTGAACTTCAGGGAATGCTCTGTATTAATCAAGATACCAGTCGCTACGAAGAACTTTCTCGTGAAATTTTAGCCTTAGCAAACGGCCCCAATACGATCATTGAAGAAATTGCCACGATTGACCGCACGGAAATCCTAGACGAAACAATTGAAGGAATTATTTACGCCATTGTTTCTCCGGATTTACTCAAAGAAAAAACCTCACTCAGTAAAGAACTAAAGGTTGAAGTGGTCCGTCATTTAAACGAAAAAGGAATTTTCCAAATTAAAGGAGCAGTCGCGCGCGTATCAGAAATCCTTCATATTTCTGAACCAAGTGTTTATCGCTATCTCAAAATGGTCGAACACGAATCGCTTTAAACAAAAAACAACGCTCATGCTCGATTGAACCTTTCTTTGGCTAGGTTAAGCAAAAAAAATGATGTGTCCTAGGTTTGCGTAAGGCAAAACCTTTTGGACACATCATTTTTTTGAATCGATTTGATTTTTTTTAACAGGCAAACATTATTCGTCTTCAGTATTCACTTTCATTGGGGCATCATAAATTTCACGATTAAAAGTGCCATCCCAACGGTCAACTACAATCGCTGACACCATCGAACCAGCTACGTTTAACATTGTACGTCCCATATCAATAATGGGGTCAATTCCAAAAATGGCACCAATACTTGAAATGGTGTGTCCATAACCTAACCCATTAAGCGTCACGGTTGCAGCAACCGTTGCTGTTCCTGGAACGCCAGCAATTCCGATTGAACCGACTGTTACAACGACAACCACCAGAACAAAGAATGAAAGATTCATTTCTGTTCCTAGCGCCCCTGCAATTAGCGTACCTAACATTGCCGGGAAAACACCCGCACAGCCATTCATCCCAATAGAAGTTGCTAAGGTTCCAACAAAGTTTGAAGTTTCACCTGAAACACCTAAGTCTTCTTGTAATGTTTTCAATGTGTAAGGGAGTGTTCCGACACTTGAACGAGAAGAGAAGGCAAATAGTAGCGTTGTAAATGATTTTTTATAAAAGGTCAATGGATTGACACCTACAGCAAGCAAAATCACAACATAAACGAGTAACATAATGATGACACCGGTATAAAGTGCTGCGATAAAACCGAGCATGCCTAAGATTGCTTCCACACCATTTGAAACAATGGTATTGGCAACAAGCGCTGCAACTCCGTAAGGCATCATTTTAATCACATTCGTTAAAACGGAATTCACTGTGACTTTTAACGAGTCTAACATTTCAACAAATGGTGCGACTTCTTTTGGTTTTTTCACATTTAAAAAACGAATGGCACTGGCAAACATCGCCGCAACAATCACGACTGAAACAATACTACCATTGTCTCCCATGACTTGAATGATATTACTTGGAATTAATTTCAAGAAGAATTCCGGGAAACTCTGAGCGGCAATATTTCCGATGAAGTCTGCTTTAGCATCTGTTAAGTCTCCAGCAAAGCTTGCTCCTTGTAAATTGTAAAGTTTAACCACTGCAATCCCGACAACCGCTGAGATTGCTGTTGTTCCAAGAAGTGTCGCAAAAGTCCGACCCGTTAAGTTTTTAATCCGATCGCCTTGCACGTTCACAACGACTTGAATAATCGATAAGAACACAACAGGAATCGCTAATAATTGAACGAGTTTTAAAAACCCTGTGCCCAGTAAACCGTACCAGACAGAGATTTCTCCTCGTGCAAATTCAACAAACATTGGATTTGATTTTCCAACGAGGTCAATTGCAACCCCTAAAACTAAACCGATCGCTAAAGCAATCATCATTCGTTTGGAAAAACTGACACGCTTATCCTTTAAGCCTTTTAAAACGCCTAAAGCAATCACTAATAAAATAATAGCAGTTAAGGTATAAAAATTACTAATTTTTAAAAATTGCGTAAAAAATGGTGCTTCAATCATTGGATTTCCTCCTTTTATTTGGCTGTATTTGCTGCGACGTTAATTGCTTCCCAAGTAGAGGCAAAAGGTGGCGCATACGCATAGTCAATAAAGCCCAATTCTTTCGTTGTCATTCCTGCATGAATCGCCGTTGTTAGACCGGTCGCCCGAAGAACGGTTTCATTCTTACCAAACAATTGCGCGCCATACAAGACGTAGCTGTTTGCATCATAGACTAACTTAATCATAATTTTTTCTTGAACAGTATAATAGTTCGAATGGTTATAAGTTTCGATACAGGTCGTTTTAACCGATAAACCCAAAGCCTTCGCTTGTTTTTCTGTGATTCCAGTACTTGCCGCCTCATATTGACCAGCCTTAATCGCACTCGAGCCAAGCGCGCCAGGAAAGACGAACCAATCTTCTTTTTCCACCGCGATATTGGTACCGATAATTCGGCCCATTTTATTGGCTACCGTTGCAAGAGGTAAATACACATCGCCTGATAAACGATGAGGCACTGTTGCACAGTCACCTGCTGCAAAGACGTCTGGTTGTGAAGTACAGCCGTGCGCATCTACTACAATCGCACCATTGCCTAGCATCTCTAGTTGCCCTGCCAAAAAGTGCGTATTCGGTCGGAAACCAACAGCGACAATGACAATATCGGCTTGATATTCTCCACGATTGGTCTTCACTGAAGTGACCACGTCGTCTGTTACAACGAAAGTTTCTGCTCGTTCTTCCAGATGAACAGCCACGCCTTCTTCTTCAACGGCCATTTTTAATTTTTCCGAAAATTCCGGATCAAAAGGCCCACCCATAATCGCTTGATCGGCTTCAATGAGATGTACCGTTTTTCCTTGTAGTGCCAATTGATCGGCCACTTCGACACCAATAAAGCCTCCGCCAATCACCACAACATTTTGCACCTTGTCCAATCTCGCTTTTAATTCGGCTACCGGTTCTGGTTTGGTAATCGTGTATACGTTGGATGCTTGAATTCCTGGGATCGGTGGAACAATGGGCTGTGCGCCTGAAGCAATCATTAATCGATCATAAGACTTCTGTTGTTTTTCATTCGTTGCTAGATTCACCACTTCAAGCGTTTTCTTTTCAAAGTCTACTTGTACCACCTCGTGTTCTAACAATAAATCAATCCCACTCGCTCGCATTTGTTCTGGCGTACGAGCAAACATCTCTTTTTGATCTTCAAATTGATTTCCTAAGAAATAAGGCAAACCACATGCACCAAAAGACACGAATTTTTCTTTTTCGATAACCGTGATGTTCGCTTCTTTATTCGTACGAGCCGCTTTAGCAGCCACGCTCATCCCTGCTGCAATGCCACCGATAATTACTATTTCCATTTTGTTACCTCCTTTGTTATTTTACTTTCTTCATTGTACCTGTTTTTCGATCATTTGAAAAAACATAACCCTTCGAAAGTAACGCTCGAACAAGTCCTTACTCTCAAAAGCCTTTCTTTTTCGTTTCAGGAATATTTTTTCGAAAAAACCAGATAGCAACACTCAATCCAGTTATTTTTCAACCTCCTTTTCACTTTTTTGTTTTCATTTTTTAAGGTTGTGCTTCGCAAAAAAATTACTCAAAAAAGAACTTTTTCACATTAAGAACTTACCATGTAATGAAAGCGCCGTCAACATTTCTCACCATTTTATCATTTAGTTGTTTTCGATTTTTTTCAACATAGAAACAAGCACTCCTTTTTTAAATGTTATCGCTTTCAATTATAACATAAGATAAATGAATGTTATATAACATTTCCTGACTTTCAATTGACAACTCCTTTTCATCTATGGTAACGTTCACTTTGTAAGGGTTTTATTTTTTCATTTATTATGATACTGGAGGACTCATTATGAACATTAACACAAAATTATTACATGCTTATCCTGTTATTTGTGAAGAAACAGGCGCTTCTTCCATTCCCAAATTTCAAGCTTCGACATTTCATCAAAAAAATATTGCGACTCATGAAGGTTACCAGTACACTCGTTTCGGGAATCCCACCATCACCGCAGTAGAAGAATGTATAAAAATGTTGGAAGATGCAAAATACGGCTTGGCCTTTTCATCCGGTGTGGCAGCAATTAACGCGGTACTCTTTTTACTTTCTAAGGGAGATCATCTGATACTAGGTAAAAACATTTATGGTGGCACTTTTCAAACGGTTCATGAATTCTTACTTCGCTTTGGTGTTGAATGCACTTTTGTCGATGAATCAGACGTTGCTGCTTGGGAAGCGGCAATTCAACCAAACACAAAAATGTTTTATTTAGAAACACCCTCCAATCCGTTACTGACCATTACCGATTTACAAGCGGTGACGGCACTGGCAAAAAAACATGATTTACTAGTCGCTTGTGATAATACATTCATGACACCCCTCGGCCAAGAGACCTTGCCTCTGGGCATTGATATTGTGATCCATTCTGGAACGAAGTTTATCAATGGGCATAGCGATGTCATTGCAGGTTTGCTTGCAACTAACGACGAGGCCCTTTACCAACAATTAAAAACCCATCAAAAAGCGCTTGGCGGTGTTTTAGCAGTTGAAGAAGGTTGGTTGCTACTGCGAGGCGTAAAAACCATGGGCTTGCGCATGGAAAAATCGATTCAAAATGCCCAAAAAATGGCGATTTTCCTAAAAGAACACCCACAAGTCAAACAAGTCTACTACCCTGGCCTTCAAACGCATCCGGGGTATGAAACGCACGTGAAACAGGCAAAAAATGGAGGGGCTGTATTATCTTTTGAGCTAGCTTCGGAAGCACATGTTCAAAAATTATTTGATCGTTGCAACATTCCGATTGTTGCCGTGAGTTTAGGTGGCGTTGAATCGATTCTTTCCTTGCCTTGGTGCATGTCACATGCAGCCATGCCAGAGGAAGAGCGTTTGAAAATGGGGGTCAAACCAACGCTTGTTAGACTCTCTTGTGGGATTGAAGACATTGAAGACTTAATCGAAGACTTTCAGCAAGCTTTAGCAGAGTAAAAAAAATGAACTCCACTCGCGCAGCAGTCCTGTTGCGTGAGTGGAGTTTTTGATTTCATTCGGATTCTAAGTCTGACATTCGTCTTCTAATTCTAATCGTTCAAATTGTTCACTTGGTGCTTCAAAATCCTTTAAAGCTTTCTTTAATTGTTTTTTGTATTTTCCTTCCAGTTCATCATCTTTAATTGGAGATAATTGATGCGGGTCTTCAATAATATTAAACAACAAACTCTCTTTTGTATAATCTTCCACGCCATCTAATCCGACTAAAATAGCAGGTGTTTCGATTGGTACTTTTAATACTGGATAATTCGTTCTTTTCAAAAAGGTGCCATATTCAATGGTCTCCGGGTGTGCTTTGCCAATGTAATGGCGAATTGACGTCGGAATCCCCGCATATTCAAACAACGGCGTATTTTTTTGATTAGGCGCTCTAAAATAAGTATATTCTCCATCTGTTAGGTTAACAGTCACACCATGTGCCCCATACAACGCAACGGACTTCTCTCGTTTTTCTTCTTTAAAAATTGGAGAAAGGGAGATTCCCTGCACTTCTTTTGGAACTTCCACCTCAAAATGATCTAAAATTGTTGGCATTAAATCAATGTTTTGTGTTAACTCCGCACTTCTTTCTCCGGCTTTCTCCCCTTGAGGATGTTTGACGAATAAAGGAATCGAAGCGAGCTCATTAAAATTGTGCATGTAATTTTTCCCGAATAATTGGCGATCTCCTAAAAAATATCCATGATCAGATGTCACAATAATTTGAGTGTCTTCATACATATCTAGAGCCTTTAACTTATCAATCAATTTTCCAAAATATTTATCCGTCATTGTGACTAATGCTGAATATCGTTTTCGAATATAATCAATTGCTTCTTCTGGAACATCGACTCCGCCATACGATGGTGTTTCAAAATATGGTCCTTGATAATCCGTTTCGTACATTTCCATGTATTTGTCTGGCACATCAAAGGGTTCATGCGGATCGAATACCTCTACTTGTAGAAAAAAATTGTCTTCTCCTTGATTTTCTTCTAACCATTCACATGCTGAATGAAAAGTTTGAGGGGTTGGATATTTCGTTTCATCATTGATCCAACGCTCACGATTGGCTTGGTATTGTTTTCTCAGTTTTCCATAATAGTGTTCCGGCATCCACTCTGGATCTCGAATAATCGAGTGCCATGGATCTCCTTCTTGGCCTCTGTGAAAATCCCAAGTAGTATACTGATTAATATACCCCTCTCCTCCTAAGCGAAAGTAATGCGTGTGATCGGTTGTGAGATGTGAAAAAATCTCTCTTTCTTCTAGCAGTTTTGGTAGTGTAATATCAAAAGGCTCCACAGGGCCCCATGAACGTTCTAAAAAATTTAGTCTCCCCGTCAAAAGGTCACGTCTGGCCGGCATACAAGGCGTCGACCCAATATAATGGTTATCAAAGATTAAGGAGTCTTTGGAAAAAGACTCTATGTTAGGTGTGGCGACCGGCGTATCCGGATTATATACACTAAGAAAATCTTTGCGCAAGGTATCGATTAGAACAAGTATTGTACGCAATGAAATAAATGCCTCCTTCCTAAACTAAAATTCCAAATGCGGATAACAAGATTGATGCAAAGATAATAAAGAAGATCATCGCTACAACATGTTTACCATTCCATTTTTTAAATAGATACAAACATAAAAGCGTGATTAACATCGGTAACATATTCGGCATCACTTTGTCTAACATTTCTTGGATATTAATGGCCGTATCACCTGTCCCATATTGTAAACCCAACGTAATTTTAATCGTTGATGCCACTAATGCACCGGTTACCATCACCCCTAATACATTGGCAGATGTACTAATGCGATCGAGTAACTTCTTCCCATTAGCAGAAGTCAGCAAATCTCTACCTTTAGAGTAGCCTAAATGAACACCATAATATTTTAAAGGTATATAGAGAAGATTAATCATCAAGAACATCAAAAGCGGCCCTAAAAAGTTCCCTTCAATGGCAAAAGATGCACCAATACTCCCGGCAATTGGATACCAAGTAAAGTTTAATAAACTATCTCCTAAACCGGCTAATGGTCCCATCAAACTGGTTTTTACCGCAATCACCGATTCCTTTTCTTCTTCTTCTGTACTCTCTTCTAAAGCAGCTGTAATCCCTAAAATAAAAGGAATTAAAACTGGATGACTATTAAAAAATTCGAGATGTCGTCTTTGCGCTTCCACTCGTTCTTCTTCGGAACGATTGCTATAAAGTTTTTCCAAGACAGGAGTTAACGCATACAAGGTCCCTAGACTTTGCATTCTCTCATAATTGTGTGAAAACTGAATTAATTGTACTTTCCAAAAGACTTTTGTTAAATCTTTCTTTGTAATTTTATTTTCCATTACAAGTCGTAACTCCCTTCATCTTCTGCAACTGTGACTGTTGCACTATCTTGCGTGCTTGATGTTTCTGTTCCTTCACGATTCATCATAATATCATACAGAGCTGCTGCGCACAGGGCGAATAAGGCAATTGCAATCGTAGGAAGCGACAAGAACGTTGCTAACAAGAAACCCATCAGTAAGAAAATCCACATATTTTTTTTCATCATCATCGAAAGTAACATTGCCAAACCAACAGCAGGAATAATTTTAGAAGAAATTGTTAAACCTGTTAAAACAAATGCTGGAATGATTGATAAAAATTTTTCGATAGCTGGAGCCCCTAAAAATACTGCGATAAAAACTGGAATTGCACGACTTAAAAAGAAAGCCAATCCACCAATATACTGTAATTTATTAATTCTACCAAACGTACCATTGGTAATTAATTTATCTGCTCTATGAACTAAAGTCACGTTAGCCGTCATGACAACCATACTTAACTGTTGGACCAACAAAGCAACCGGAATCGCAACAGCCACACCCGCTGCTTCACCGCCTCCAGATAAAATTCCGATGGCCACACCCACTACCGCACCTGAGATAACATCAGGTGGCTGATAAGCCCCCACGTTATTGGTTCCTAGCCACATCAACTCTAATGTTCCCGCAATGATTAATCCTTGGAGTGGGTCTCCGAGAATGAATCCTACGACTACACCCGCTAGAAGTGGTTTTCGAAAACCTAAATGAGGACCAAACTGATCAAGCGCACATAGTCCTGCCCAAATAGCGACTAATAAAGATGTAATTAACATTTTATCCCTCCCTAATTTTAGTAAAGTGTTTTGTAATCAACTCTTGGATCTTTGGGAACCATTTGAACATTAATATGGATGCCCTTTTCTTGTAAATCAATAAATGCTTGGTGTTCTTTTTCATCGACAGATATTGCTTTATGAAGTCTTTTTCTCCCTTCTTTAAATCGCATTCCTCCTGCATTGACTTCTTTAATCGCTAGTCCCTCATTCACCAAGTAAGCAATATCAATCGGATTCGTAAATAATAATAGCGTTCGTTTTTTAATTTCATTTTTTTTCATAATTGTACTAAACTGCTCCACACCAAAGATAATCACCTTCACGCCTGCGGGAACCGCAAAATTTGCAACCGACTGTTGAACAGGATCATTTTTTGTTTTATCATCGATGATTAAAATTTGCTCAATTTCATAATTTCGAGTCCATGTCGTAGCAACTTGTCCGTGAATTAATCGATCATCTATTCTAACTAATTCTATTCCCATATCCATTCTCCTCTATAGTTCAAACTCAAATTCTTCTTCGATAGGCATTTCTTCTTTTTCAACAATCGTTAAACTATCCTTATAAACTTCAGAAAGCGCTTTTAAAAGCGTGCTCGAATCTGGATAGTTGCCTACAAAGGTCTCAATTAAAAGCGGTAAATTAAATCCTGTCACAATTTTTACATTGTCCTCTAAATTTTTAAAACTCGCATTAAATGGAGTACCTCCTAAAATATCACAAAAAATGACCACTTCCTCTGTGGGATGTTTTTCAATTTCTTTTTTGATTTCTTCAACCATTCCCTCCAATGTTGTGTCATGAGTCACTAGTAAAACAGTCACATTTGCTTGCTTTCCGACAATCATCTCTGCACTTTCTAGCGCCGCTTTAGCGAACGGTCCATGACTTGTTAAAATATAATGCAATTCCTCTCCTCCTATTATCGTTTTTGTTCGTTTTTATTCGTTTTCTTTTGATATAAACAAGAATACAGCGCTTACAAAAGAATGTCAATAGGTTTTTTCGCTTTTTTTCTTTAAAACACGAGAAAATAAAACATTTTAAAACTTCTCTGTTCCTAATTGACAACAAAAACAAACAATAGTATTATACAAACAAACACAAGGAGGAGAAATTGCTCTCCTGTTATACGCAAGATGACCACTACCTGTAACTCTAATCAATAAAAAAGAAAGTTGGTTCTAATGATAAAAGAAGAAAGACATCAATTCCTACTAGAACAGTTAAAACAAAAACAAGTAATTACTGTGACTGATATTACCCAAACGCTAAAAGTGACAGATATGACCATTCGCCGGGATTTACAAGAACTGGAAGAAAAAGGTTTACTCGTTCGTGTCCACGGTGGCGCAAGAGCGATCACAGACGAACCAATCAACCCAGTTGAATTAAGTCACCTTGATAAAAAAGAGATTCATCTAAAAGAAAAAAAAGAAATCGCTTCCTTAATTGCATCTGAGATCAAGGAAGGCGAGACTGTTTTTTTAGGTTCTGGTACCACTATTGAATTGGTTTACGACTACCTTACTATCAACTACGCCAAGATTATTACAAATTCAATCTATGTTTTTGATAAATTTAAACATGATTCTCGATTCGATCTCGTCTTGATTGGAGGTGCTTATCGTTCGAAAACAGGTGCGTTTGTTGGTACGATTGCCAATGACCTCCTTTCAACAATTCATGTGCAAAAAGCTTTTATCGGTGTCAATGCCATCGATCGTCAATACGTCTACAATTCAAATGAAGACGAAGGATTAACGCAATCTCATATTTTAAATAGTGCAGAAAAAAAATATATTCTCACTGATTACTCTAAGTTTAATAAAAGAGATTTCTATAATTTCTACGCTTTAAAAAATATTGATTATTTAATAACAGATTCTAGAACAGATTCTGAAGTTTTAAACATGTATCAAGAGACGATTAAGATTATTAATAAGTAAAGGATGGGAAAAACATGACAATTATTATTGGATCTGACCAAGCGGGCTTCGTTTTAAAAAATGAGATTAAAGACTATCTTAAAGAAAATGACTTGAAGGTGATCGATGTCACAGAAGTCCCCGCAGCGGATTTCATTGACTCCGTTGAAAAAATCGTAAACGAACTAAAGAAAGATAAAACTAGCCTAGGTTTAGCTTTTGATCAATACGGTGCGGGTAGTTTCATCGCAGCAACGAAACACAAAGGTATCATTGCCGCTGAGGTTTCTGACGAACGCTCTGCATATATGACCCGTGAACATAACAATTCCACCCTAATTACAATTGGTAGCGATATCGTAGGAAAAGAACTCGCCAAAAACATTGTAAACGAATTCATAAAAGGTTCCTACGAAGCCGGGAGACACCAAATTCGGGTAGATATGTTAAATAAAATGCGATAGCCTTCCCTTTTTTACAAAAAAACCAATCGTAGCACAGTAGAGGAGTGAAATATGAATATGGTTAATTTGAATGTTTTAACAACTGAAGCTAGAAACAACCATACAATAAATTTAGACAAAATGTCGACCATCGAAATTTTAGAAACAATGAATAAAGAAGATCAAAAGGTACCCGAAAGCATCAAACAGAGGCTACCTGAAATTGCTCAAACGATTGAACAAATTGTCAAAACTTTTCGCCTAGGTGGACGATTAATTTATATTGGAGCTGGAACAAGTGGACGATTGGGCGTTCTAGATGCTGCAGAGTGTGTACCTACTTTCGGTACACCGGCTGAGATGGTCCAAGGAATTATCGCTGGTGGAATGCCCGCAATGACCACCGCTATCGAAGGAGCAGAGGATTCGCCGACGCTAGGAAAAGAGGATTTGAAACGTATTGCTTTAACAAATAGAGATCTTGTTATCGGAATTGCGGCAAGTGGAAGAACTCCTTATGTGATTGGTGCCTTAATTTACGCCAAATCAATTGGTGCAAAAACAGTGGCTTTTTCTTGTAATCAAGGAGCAGAAATTAGCCAACATGCCGATTATGCCATCGAAGTCGCACCTGGTCCTGAAGTACTGACAGGCTCGACACGCTTAAAAGCTGGTACGACTCAAAAACTCGTGTTAAACATGCTATCTACCGCCTCCATGATTCAAATCGGTAAAGTATATCAAAATTTGATGGTCGATGTTGAACCGACCAACTTAAAGTTAGTTGAAAGAGCAAAACAAATTATCATTCAAGCAACTGATTGTTCCTACGAAGAAGCGAGCAATGCTTTTGTTGCATCGGATAAGAATGTAAAAGTTGCAATCCTCATGATTTTAACAAATAGCACAAAAGAAGAAGCAATAAAAAAACTAGCTAAAGGAAATGGCTTTATCCGTAAAGCGCTAGAAGAAGACAGATAATCTTCCTAATAAAAATAGAAAGAAGGATAAATAATGAAAATTGCTATCGGTTGCGACCATATTGTAACAGATACAAAAATCGCCGTTGCTGATTTTTTAAGAAATAAAGGATACGATGTGATTGATGTTGGGACTTATGGATTCACACGCACACATTATCCAATCTATGGTAAAAAAGTTGGTGAGCTCGTTGCTTCAGGCGAAGCCGATCAGGGCATCGTCATTTGTGGAACTGGCGTGGGCATTACAAATGCCGTTAACAAAATTCCAGGTATCCGTGCAGCTTTAGTACGAGACATGACGACTGCTCTTTATTCAAAGAAAGAGTTAAATGCCAATGTTATTGGATTCGGAGGCAGAATTACAGGTGAATTTTTAATTTGCGACATCGTGGATGCCTTTTTAAAAGAAAATTATCAAGAAACACCAGAAAATAAGAAGCTCATCCAAAAATTAAACGCGCTGGATGCCCAATCAAAAAATGATTTGAGCGATCATTCTTTTGATGAATTCCTAACAAAATGGGATGCTGGAGAATACCACGATTAGGTGGTGCTGCTTCCCACACCTTTTCACTGTCAAATCTAATAACAAATGACAAAAACCGCTTCGAACCTCTACAAGATAAGGTTCGAAGCGGTTTAATTATATACATATCAAGGACTGAGTAAGGAACACTTTTTTGGCTTCCCTTTAAAAAACAATTGATTTTGTCTAAATTTCCTATCCCATAGGAAGGTTCCCATTAACGATACAGATCGAAACGGCCTTTAGCCATGACCTCTTTCACACCACCTGTTTCCATCAATGATTTATTCATAATCATTTTTTTAACAAAGGATGCTGGATACCCTTTAACGTTCATTTTCCCTACTAATCCAAAAGCGTGGGCGTTTCCGATTGACGCCACAGAACCAAGGGATTGGAAAGTAAATGGTTTGGTCGGTTGTTGGTTTAATTGTGCCAAGATATTACGACCAGCATGTGCCCCCATTTTCAAAGCAATTTGCGCTGTTGTTGGGTAAGGACGATTGGTTTCTGGGTCCATCACCGCACTCACGTCACCAATTAGGTAGACATTTTCATTCTTCGGATCAGTTAAATCCGCATTCACCATCACACGGCCACGGCGTTCTTCAAAGCCAGACGCGCCAATGATTTCACTCCCACTCACACCCGTAGTCCAAACAATTGTACCACTTGAGAGTTCTTTTTCTTCTTCGCCATCTGCGTAAATCACCGTTTCTAATTTTAGGCCTTTGATTGCTTTACCTAGCATGAGCTCAACATCCCACTTCGCTAAATTGTCTAAACAGTATTTTCGTAACTCATCGTTAAACATCGGCAAAATCGAAGGTGCTGCTTCCACACAGTAAACGGTAATTTCTTCTGGCTTCACGCCTGCACGTTTTGCAAATTCTTTTTTGTTTTCGACTAACGAACCAACTAATTCAATACCAGTAAATCCGGCTCCACAAACCGTGATATTTAAATATTTACGGTCTTTGGTCGCTTTGTATTGATCCATCATCGCTAAAATATGCGTATACACTTTTTTTGCAGATTCAATATCGACCATTTCTAAAGCAAACTCAGCCGCTCCAGGAATGCCAAACGTTTCTGAACGAAATCCTAAGGCAACCACTAAATAATCGTATGCAATCGTTCCAGCATGTTCCAGTTGCACTTCTTGTTTTTCTGTATCAATTTTTAAGACTTCATCTTGCAAAAAAGTCGTCATGGCAGGTTTCACGACATCACTAATTTCATAAGTGATTTTTTCCCATGGCTGTGTTCCTGCAGCAACTTCATGTAAATCGGTTGACTCAAAGTGGTAGCTATTGCGATCGACAAGTGTAATCGTAAAATCTCCAGTCTTTTTTTGTAACTCCCTTAATGTTCGTAACCCTGCGTATCCAGCGCCTAAAATCGTTACATTTTTCATAACTTCCACTTCTTTCTTTGATTAAAATAAAGATATTATTATACCTAATAGGTAGGTAAACACTTGAGTAACAGATCCGACGGCCAGTATTTTCACTGCACAAAAAAAAGTCGTTCCTTTTTCTTGTCTTTGTAAAAATTGTTTCGTTTGGTTCCAAACGAACGGCACAATCAGATAGCTTAATAAAACAGTTTTTGGTGCAAGATTCAGCCAGACGGACAAGCCGAGGCTAATGAGAGCCACACCATTTAGTCCAACAAATAAAGAAAGCGCAGCTGGCTTCTCTAAATAATGAACAAGTGTGTGCCGGTTGTTTTTCCGGTCTTCATCCAAATCACAAAGATTGTTCGCCAACATAAGATTGGCAATCCACATCGTATTTGGTAAGGCAATGATAACAATACTCAAAACTTCCGAAAATTGCCAACGAAATGCTTCAAAGGCATTTAAGTACACACAAATCAACGAAATCATGATCCCCATCGTGAATCCCGAGAAAACTTCACCTAAAGGTAAACTTGATAAGGGTTTCGGACCAGACGAATAAAAAATACCGACCAAATAACAAAAAAGTCCCATCCAAAATAAGGGCCAACCGACTTGGGTGGCTAACCAAATACCGAGTCCTGCTGAAAAAAGAATCATTCCGGTCATTAACCAAAATAAAAAGCGAACAGATAAATTTTCACGACCAATAATATTTGTTTTTTCCTTGTAATCGTGCACATCGGTGGCATTATGATAGTCATTATAGTTATCTAAAATATCGACTGCCATATTAAAAATAAACATTGCGATAAAATAGATTCCTACGTAGCCTAAGTGCAAGGTTTGGTAATGATAATAGCTATAACAAAGACCGATCAGAAAAGGCAAGACGCTAGCCGTTTTCGCCTTCATTTCAACAAGTTCAAAAAATACTTTAACTGACATAAAAACTCCTTTAATTTTAGGCATAAGATTGCCTTTTTATAGCGAGATGCGCTAGAATGAAAGAGAATGCGATTAAGGAAAGGATACAACAATGCTTACTTACTGGAACGATTATCCCATGATTCAAAACAAACTCCAAACCGTTTGCTCATTAATTGAAGAACGGTTTCAAATTGATAATAAAGAAATTCAAGGAGCCCTGTTGCATCTCGCTCAAGCCGGTGGGAAATTCCTACGTCCGACTTTTTTCTTTTTATTTGCCGATCTCGGTAATAAGAATGAACAAGATCTGCAACAGCTGACGAAAATCGCAGCCTCACTTGAAATTTTACATATGGCGAGTCTGATTCATGATGACATTATTGATGACTCTCCTTTACGACGCAACACGACGACCATTCAAGCACAATACGGTAAAGATGTTGCTGTCTATACGGGTGACTTACTTTTTACAATCTTTTTCGATTTGCTGATTGAAACGATGAACGGCACTCCCTATCTTGCAAAAAATTCACAGGCCATGAAAAACTTATTGCTTGGAGAATTAAATCAAATGGCCAGTCGTTTTCAAATCGAAAGTACGGTCGAAAACTACCTCGAAAATATCAATGGAAAAACCGCGGAACTTTTTGCCCTTTCGTGTGCAGAAGGTGCTTACTTTGGCCGTTGTTCCGAAACGATGGTTCAACAAGCTGAACAAATCGGTCGAAATATCGGCATGGCTTTTCAAATTTTTGATGATATTCTAGATTATACCGCCAAGAAAAAAGACCTGAAAAAACCCATCTTAGAAGACTTGGCACAAGGCGTTTACACCTTGCCTTTACTTTTAGCAAAACAAAATCAACCGGTTGCTTTTGCTCCTTATTTAGAAAAAAAAGCTGCTATCACAAATGAAGAAGCGCAAGAAGTGGCCAAACTCGTCGTGACTCACCAAGGGGTCAAAGAAGCGAAAGCTTACGCAAAAGCGTTCACGAATCAAGCCCTCGCTGGAATTGAAACGCTCCCTAAAGGTGAAACCAAAAAAATGTTGAAAAAACTAACCACCCATTTGTTACTGCGGACCTTTTAATAGCGGACGTTGATTCCTCTTAGACAAAAAACTGTGACTTTGATGTCACCTTCAAAAAGTTTGAATGAAACATTGAACTTTTTGAAGGTGCATGGGTCACAGTTTTTTTATCGCCCTTCATCAATTGCTTTTAATTGCTGATAGCGCAAATTTTCACGCGCTAATTGTTGCGGGCTTCCCGAAATTTCTAATTGACCATCTTCAATAAAAATGACTTGATCCATCTTTTCAATGCCTTGCAAATGGTGGGTAATCCAAATCATCGTTTTGTCTTTTAATACCGTCAAAAAGGTATCAATCAAAGCTTGTTCCGTAATTGGATCCAGCCCGACAGTCGGTTCATCAAATAAAACAATCGGCGTCTCTTTTAAAAGTAAACGCGCCAACGCCATTCGGTGGCGCTCCCCACCTGAAAAACGTAATCCGGCTTCATCAACCATTGTTTCGAGCCCTTCTGGTAAACTCTCCACTAATTCTTTCAGACCGACTTGTTCCAAAACTTGCCAGACCCGTTCTTTCGATGCTTGACTGTCCCCTAAACGAAGATTGTTTAAAATCGTTGTATGAAAAAGATAGGGACTTTGTTGAATCACACCAATTGAATCTGCAATTTGATCACCAAAAGTGGCCGTCGCGATTCCGCCGAGTGTCACTTCCCCACTGGTCGGTACCAAATCGCCACGCAAGAGACTTCCTAAAGTACTTTTTCCTGAACCGCTGCGACCTAAAATCGCAATTTTATGCCCTTGCGGAATCGTTAAACTCAAATCTTTCAAGACTTCTTTACTCGTTTGTGGATAGGTAAAGGACACTTTTTTGATTTCAAGTTCAAAAGAATCATTTGCTAGCGTTCGCTGGGGCACTTCTTGTCGTGTTGGTACTTCGTTTAGTCGGACAAGTGAATCTTGGTAACGATTCGTTTCTTCTGCTGCACTTGGCAACCCATCAAATGCTTCAACTAAAGGAAAGACGCTTAAAACAAAAGCCGCAATCCAGTTTGCTGCGCCACCGTGGTTCCCCACAAAGCGTTGACTCGTCCACCAAATGAGCGCTAAAATAATCACACCAAAAACACTTTGCAGCAAAAAGGCACGACGATTATTAAAACGGCGCATCTGCGCTTGTAAATCCAGTAATTCTGCTTGCGTTTGTTCATGCAAGGCAACGTAGGCTGTCCCGCGTTGGCTAAAAATCCAATCGGAAACACCTAGCACATTATCGGTTAACTCCGTATACAATCGATGCTTCATTTGTTTTTCTTTTTCTTGACGTGAGCCGTTCACAAGAATCGACCATAATGGGAAAACCGCCACAAGTATCAAGAATAAGAGTGCCATCACAAGGGCAAACCACAGGGAGAAAAAGCCTAATGCCAAGACGATGAAGACATATAAGCTCCACGCAATGACCGTTGGAAAAATGGTCCGTAAATATAAATCTTGGATATGATTGATATCTTCTGCCAAAAGCCCCAACACATCACCCATACGATAATTCCGTTTAAAGAAAATACCATCTGTTTCTAGTTTTTCATAAAGTTTCAAACGCAATTTCGAAGTCATTTTTAAGACCCAATTGTGACTCACCAAACGTTCAATATAACGAAAAACTGGACGGCTAATCCCAAAACCTCGAGTCAAAACCACAGGAATATAAATCATTAAAATATTTTCTGGTAAGGAGGCGGCACGGCTAATTAAATAACCAGAGTTGAACATCAGCGCTGCGGCACTAAAAAAAGTCAAAAAGCCTAGCAGCAAAGCGAGCACTAAAGTCTTTTTGTATTGTTTCATAAAGGGGCGAACCCAAGTATCTTTGGCAAAAGCGGTCAAGAGTGGTACTTTAAACATCCCTTTCCCTCCTCATTTGTTTCGTTAGTTCATAAAAGTGGCCTTTTTTCGCCGTTAATTCAGCAAAGGTCCCCATTTCAACCAAAGCACCTTCTTTTAGTACGATGATTTGATCCATTTGGTGCATCCAATGCAAACGATGCGTGGCGAAAAAGACCAAACGATTCGCCATCAAAGGCAGCATACGTTCTTTTAACTCCACTTCGGTTTCGATATCTAAATGGGCAGTTGGTTCATCAAACAAGAGCACCTTCCGTGAAGAATCTAAAAAAGCACGGGCCAAAGCAATACGCTGGGCTTGTCCTCCACTCAAAGTACGTGCACCCCCACCCAATTGCGTTTCTAGGCCTTCTGGAAGTTCTGAGACCAATTCACTTAACCCTGCCACTTCGACGGCTTGGCGCACGTCTGAGTCGCTTGCACTCGGTGTGTAAAAGGTTAGGTTCTCGCGTAGGGTCGTTTGAAAAATATAAGGATTTTGTGGAATATAAATCATTTGTTTTTGCCAATCGGTTTGAGAGAAATGATGGAGCTCTTGACCATCAATGCTTCCTGAGCCAGACACCGGCGTTAAAAAACCACTTAAGAGATTAATTAAGGTCGATTTCCCTGAACCACTCATCCCAATAATGCCGATTTTTTGATATCCTTGAACTTGCAAATCGACGCGATCTAAAACGACTTTTTCTTCATATTGCATCGTCATTTGTTGTAAGGCGAGCCTTGAGTTTGCTCCCCATTCCGAAATGGTGAGCGTTTCTTCTGCTACTTCCGGCGTTTCTAAAATTTCACGAATAGCAGCCATCGCATTTTTCCCATCTAAGGTCGCATGATAATCTGCCGAAAAGTCACGAATCGGGACAAAATACTCCGGCGCTAAGATTAAGACCGTTAAGGCAGGAAACAAGAAAATGATGCCGTTTAATAAACGCAAACCAAGCATGACCGCAACAATCGCTACCGATAGTGTCGTAAAAAAATCCAAGGCAAAGCTCGACAATATCGCAATTTTCAAGGTACTCATCGTTGCCTTTCGGAAAGACTCACTCGTCTGGTAAATACTCTTGCCGTAACGCTTACTTAGACCAAACATTTTTAAGGTATCAATCCCACGCAAAGAGTCAATAAAATGATTGGCCAACACTTGAAAAGACGCGTATTGACGGTCCGCTTTCCCTTGTGCTGCATAACCTAAAATAATCATAAATAAAATAATTAGAGGATAAATAAAAATTAAAATCAAACCCGATTGGAAATCTAATAAAAAAATAGCTACTAGAATCAACCAAGGAATCACCATTAAGTTCATCATTTTCACTAAAATTAAGTGAATGTAATTTTCAACTTGGGTTACACCTTCTAAAGCCATCGTTGTCATATTGCCCGTCCCTTGTTTTTGGACAATTTGAGGCCCTACCCGAAAGACTTTTTCTAATAATTGTTTTCGTAAAATTTTCCCTTGCTCTGCAGCATAGACATCTAATAAATGATCACGTAGCCAAGTAATTGCATGACGCGCCAAATAAACAAGAACAAAACCAACCAACCACACGAGCTGTGCTTGCAGCGCTTCTCCTTGCCACAGATGTGTAATCACAGTCGCTAACGTATACGCCTGCCCAATAATAAAGAGGGCTTGCAAAACCGCTAAGCCTGCAAGCATCCCCATTATTTGTTTCATTTTGGATAAGCGCATTAAAGCTTTATCCATCATTCGCCGTACCCTGCCGGATCATCATGTTTAATCCGTCCTCTGAAAATGTAATAAGACCATGCCGTATACCCCAAAACAAAAGGTAGGATGGTTAAAGAAATCATGCTCATGATTTTTAACGTATACGGAGTGGAAGTCGCATTTTGAATTAACAAATCAAACTCAGATGAAATCGAGCTAATCATCACACGAGGGAACAAACCATTAAACAGCAACCCAACTAAGGTGACGATTGTTAAACCACTTGCTAGAAAAGCCGTGCGTTCTTTTTCTTTATTTAATGCAACGTTGGCCACGACAGTTAAAGCAATGATTAGAACCAGTAGCACACTCGTTGAAACAAAGCGTAATTCAAAGAAATCCGTGTTTAAATACAGTAAAACCGCAAAGGCTGCTAAACCTGCATATAAGACCCAATATAAGGCTTGGGCGTGATTACGAGCTTTCACATGAACAGGCCCTGTTGTTTTCATTCCAATGTAATTCATTCCGTGTAAATAAGACAATAAAGTTAAGGCCACCCCACCGACAAGTGAAAACAAATTAATATAATCGGTAAACGTTGCGGTCATATTGCCGTCAGCGTCCAAGGGCATTCCTTGAATCAAACTGACAAATAAGACACCAAAGAAAAAGGGAACCATAAAACTACCAATCGCCAACGTCCACGTCCAGATATTTTTAAGTTGAGGTTGACTCTTTTCACGGAATTCAAATGAAACACCGCGAATAATTAAACCAACTAAAATCAGTAACAAAATCAAGTAATAACCACTAAATAAAGACGCATACCAATAAGGAAAAGAAGCAAACATTGCGCCACCTGCTGTGACTAACCACACTTCATTACCATCCCACACCGGTCCAATCGTACCGATTAATTGGTCTTCTTCTTTTTTATCAAAGGCGAGGGTTTTAAGAGACATCCCCACACCAAAGTCAAAACCTTCAAGGAAAAAGAAGCCTCCAAAGAAAACGCCGATTACGACAAACCAAAAAAATTGTAACCCACTCATTCGTACGCACCTCCATCAAATGGATCTTTTGCTGAAGCAGCTTCTAACTGCTCTTGTTCTTCTTGATACTCTGGTCCTTTATGCAGTTGACGGTTCACTAGATAAACCATCACGCCACCCAAACCTAAGAATAAAGTAAAGTAAGTGATATTTGAGATTAAAAGCGACGTTGCTGAAACGTTTGGTGATACACTGTCCTCAATCTTGAATAAGCCGTAAACCGTCCATGGGTAACGACCAAGTTCCGTTACTAACCAACCCGAAGTATTTGCTAAGAAAGGCGTAACGGTCATTAAAGACACCACCCACAACATCCAGCGCGATTCATATAGTGTTGGATTTTTCTTACGAGTTAAGAATAGGCCCAGACTAGAAACCAAGAGTGTCAACATCGCAATCCCCGCCATAATTCGAAACGTCCAAAACAAGGTATTGACTGGTGGGAAGTAATCGCCCTCGCCATGTTCTTCCACTAGTTCAGCATGAATCGTATTCATTCCCTTCACGTAGCCCGAAGGTTTGTTATAAGATAAAATACTTAACATATAAGGAATTTCAATACCGAAAACACGTTTTTGTTCATGGGTATTCATCCAAGCGATCACTGTCCATGCTGCTGGATCGCCAGAATCTTCATATAGTCCCTCAGTCGCAGCAAATTTCATCGGTTGGTCTTCTACTAAAGCCTTCATTTGTAAATCGCCCGTTCCAAGAGCTGATAATGAACCAACGAGTGCCACGATGAAACCAATTCGCAATGATTTTTGATAGATTTCACGACTGACTTCGCTCAATTGTTTCTTTTGACCTCGTAACAATTGAATGGCAGCCATTCCTGCAATCACCGTACCACCCATGATAATCGCTCCTGAGATCACGTGTGTAAATTCATAAAATACTTGATGACTAGAAATTAATGCTCCAAAATCTGTCATTTCTGCCCGTCCATTGTTTAACGTATAACCTACTGGATGTTGCATAAAGCTGTTTGCCACTAAAATCCAAAAGGCCGACATGAGTGTCCCGAAACAAACTAACCAGATAAAGGTCACGTGCAACTTCGGACTCACTTTGTTCCAAGTGAATAACCATAGACCGATAAAGGTCGACTCCAAGAAGAAAGCAAGCAAGGCTTCCACTGCTAATGGTGCACCAAAAATATCCCCGACAAAACGAGAATAATCCGACCAGTTCATCCCAAATTGAAATTCTTGAATTAAACCAGTCACGACACCGACCGCAAAACTCAGTAAGAAAATATTCCCCCAAAATTTTGCCATTTTTAAATACACGTCATTTTTCTTAACGACATACATCGTTTCCATAATCGCTACAATAAAACCTGTACCAATCGAAAAAGGTACAAAAAAGTAGTGAAAAATGGTTGTCATCGCAAACTGAATTCGCGCTAACGTTAAAATATCTAACTCCATGATTTTTCCTCCATTTCTCCTATGTGCTTGTTCGAAAAAAAAGCAAAGCAACTGTCTAAAAAAGTAACGATGGATTTGGCTCAAATGAATGATAACAAAGAACGATTTCACAAATATCCTGGTTACAAACTTTATTCACGTATTCTTTACAACTTTTCTTCCTATATAAGCATAATTTTTTTTAAATAAAATGCAATTAATCTGCTTGTCCCCATCCTAGGTGTTCCTCTTTTTTTCCTTTTAAATAAAGAGCATCACACCGTTATAGATATTGACGAGTAAGACAAGTAAAATAACAGCTTGGAAAACCAACGTCACCTTTTTGGGAGATAAAATCCCGCTAAAGCGTGCGCCTAAAAACCCACCTAGCATGGCTGCCACAATAATATACGGCAAGACGCTTCGATCGTAGACCGAATACCCTGTTGTTAGGAAAATGGTGACGAGTTTGGCTAATTGTGAAAAGAAAATCGTACAGATCGAATAAACGGTCGCTTCTTTGATCGGCATCGAAAACAATAAAACCAACAAGGACACATTAATCGGTCCACCGCCAATTCCTAATAAACTAGCTAGAAAGCCTAATGTCAACCCGCAAAACAGGTACCACCAGACACGATTTAGGCGAAAACTTCTCCAATCAAAATAAGAATAGAAAAAAGCAAACAAAAGTGTTAACACTGTAAGGACAATTTGAATCATTGTCACCCAATCTTCATTTGAAAAGAGGGTTAACAATTGGTTTAAAGCTTGACTGCCTAAAACACCTCCTACCACCGCACCAAATGAAATCCAACCAGCCACCTTCCATTGTATCTGAATGCCATTTTGAATTTGTCGATACGTCGAAACGAACGCCATCACAAAAACTGCTACCGCCGCATAAAAAGAGATCGCCGCGACACTATGGATGCCAATTAAATCAAAAATGGGCTTAATAATGACTCCCCCACCCATTCCTGAGATGGCACCAATTGTATTGGCTAAGACAATCACTAAAAAATAGAGTAGTCCAATCCACATTTTTCTTTCCCCCTTTTTTTGTTCTCCTTTTCTTTATCCTACTCTTTTCCCATCAGATAAACAATCATCAAACTTGTGCGAATATGCCATTTCCGTTATTTTTCTCCCTTAAAAGTAAGATAAAAAAACAAAACTCTTTATTTTATCACTTCTCATTTTTTTTCGCAAACGAGCTTTTGGTAAAAAGCTACAATTTAAAGGATAAAAAAGCTGTTTTTCCTCATCTTCGTGAATAGAAATTTGAAGAAAGATTTATTTAACAACCTTACCAAAAATCAATTTCACAAACTTTGGCCAATACTGCCTCCTTTTGACCAAAACCTTTTCGAAGCATCAAAAACTACCGAAAGTTCAACGAGGACCACTCAGAGGAAAGCCGATAGCACCAAGGTTTTAAGAAAGAAAAAGAGGCTTCCCTCCCTCTTTTCATTGCTAGATGACAAGTATGGTTTTCTTAAGCTTTTCTTAACTTATGTCGCGAAGGAAAACCCTCGTTTTTCGAACAATTGTCAACAAAACCCCTTCATTCAAACCAAAAATCAACTACAAAGCCCTTTGTTTTTCAGCAACAAAAAAGCAAATCCGTTATTTTACTTTTGAGGTGAAAACAATGGTCTATCAACTTTTTAATCTACAAGAAAAAATCATCCATCTTCTTTTACAACAAGGAAACGAAACGTCTTCTCTTTTTCTTTCCGTCGTCAGCGAGGGGTTGCAACGTTCGCCTCGTATGATCGAACACCAGCTCTCTCACTGGCGCAAAAAGACGGGGTGGCCTTTTTTTCAGCTGAATGATCAACAAATTTTCTTAGTCACGAGTCCAGTAACCAAACGCGAGCTCTACTTACAACTCCTTCAAGAAAATACTACCTTACAGCTATTATGGTATCTTTTTGAATCCCCCTTCGCTCGTTGCCGCGACTTGGAAAAAGTATTTTATTGTAGCCCATCAACCATCAGAAGATACTTAAAAAAATTGCAACTGTTTTTAAAACCGTATCAAATAAAGCTTTCCTTCGAGTCCCATCCGACGCTACAAGGCTGTGAGTATCAAATTCGTTGGCTAGGTTGGTTTCTCTCATTAATATTTGACCCTCCTTTTGACTGGCGTTCGCCTAGTGAACTGTTCGAACGCTTCGAAGAAACCCAAAATTTACGAATTCAAACAGGACAATCTTTGAATGACGTAGCCTGTACACCAACGCTCGACTTGCCTTTTTTATTGACGGAAAGAGCATGGACCTATTTAGGGCGTGAATGGCTCGTTTCCTCTGCTTTTTTTGATCACCTAAATAAGACCGATTTTTCTTTACTTTTCCAACCAGAAAATAGCCGGTTCGTTGACTCCAACGAAATAACGGTTCCATCACTGGGTGAAAGTTTTTTTGTCGCGGAACAAAAAGAGGTTGCGACAACTGTCACACCCCCTTTGTCTTTTATAAACATTTGATTGACCCGTGGAAAACAATTGAACGACTGCTAAAACACTTCTTTTGGTTGCTTCGCCAATTGATTCACTAAGAAGAAAATCGTCGTTCCAATTAAAATAATGCCAATCGCTAGATAGAAGGCATAAATTTTCGAACCTGTTGCATCAGATATTTTCCCAGTCAGCGAAGGAACAATCACCGAGGCAGTCATTCCAAAAAAATTAAAGACGCCATAAGTGGTAGCGATACTTTTTCGCGGCGCAAACTGGCTTAACCATGAAATAATTATTGGTTCGACTGCTAGCTTACCAAAAAAACCGTATGCGACAATCCCAATAATGACCAAAGTTTGATTGGGAGCACTAATCATGAAAAATAGCATCCCAGCAGCCATGATTTCTAAGCCAATAATAATCGCTACTTTTTTTTCAGGTAAGACATCCGCCATTCGGCTAAAAATCAGCGCGCCTGGGATGGCCGAAAAGAAAACCAAGGAAGAAACAAAGCCAATCGCTGTTCCTTCAAAACCGCGTTCGGTCTCTAAAAAATTCGGTAACCAAGTATCAATTAAGTAATACGTGTATAAGGTTGAAAAATATAAGACATACGCCGCAATCATATGTGGTCGAAACAGTTGCGTGAAGGAGGAGCTTCGTTTGACACCTGTCGCTTGGGATTCTCCCTTCACTGGAACCACTTTTCCTTTTTTGATGACTTTTAAAAAAATTACCGTCATCACAAGAATGAGTCCGACCGTTACCCAAATCAAAGTTTGCCATGGCAGTATCCCGTTTCCAACAAAATAGCTAGACGACACGAGGCCCAAGCCACTTCCCACCGCCGTCCCACTATTCACAATCGCAGTCGCTAGGCTTCGTTTATTACTTGGAACATATTCTGCTGTCAGTGAATAAGCGACTCCATAAAAAGTTCCACAACCTAACCCTGCCAAAATACTGCCCGCAAACAAGATGGGTAACGTAGAAGAAAGCGCCACGATGCTTGTCCCTAAGCCAAATAGCAGAAAACCCGGAATTAAAACTGTCTTTTTCCCTAATTTGTCCACCAATAAACCGGATGGAATTTGCATCATGACATACCCTAAAAAGTAAAAACTAGAAATATTACCGAGTTGTGCGTCGGTTGCGCCACCAAAATAAGCACTCACAATTGGATAGATCGGGGTTAAAACTGTCCGATAAATCCAGATAACAATCCATCCCGCAGTTAAAACGGCGACGATTTTTTGCCAGTAAGGAAAGCCCGTTTGTTTTTCATTCATATTCATCATCCTAACTCTCATTTGATTAATTCACACTTGATTTGATTGATTTTTGGCACAAAAAAGATTGTTGGCGAGTCACCGATTTGCCAACAATCTTTTAATGGTTATTTTTTGATAAATACGCCTGGGAACGCGGCTGTCACTCCCTCATTTTGACTATAGATCGTTTGACCACGTAAAATTGTATGGGCAACTTGCGCACCGATTTCACGTCCGATATACGGACTTATTTTATTACGATATTCTAAATCTTCTGCTTGTAGCGTATAAGGTGCATTGGGTTTAATTAACACAAAGTCGGCATCCTTCCCAATACTAATCCGGCCTTTTTGTTCTAAGCCAAAACGATCGGCTGGATTCGTTGCAATCAATTCTGCAAACTTTTTAAGGGATAGCCCACGCTTTTGAACGCCTTCATCAAACAAGATATCCACGTTGTTTTGAATACCTGAGATGCCTCCCCATGCTTCAAATGCATTGGTCTTGTCCTTTAAATCAGGTGTACATGGCGAGTGATCGGAAGTAATAAAATCTAAGCCCCCATTTTCGACATGTTTCCAAAGTCCTGCTTGTTGTTTTTCATCACGAATGGGCGGAGAACACTTCACGACTGGGCCAATTGCATCCAACTCATCCGTCGTGAAATACAGGTAGTGCGTACAAGTTTCGCACGTCACATCGACCCCTTCTTGTTGTGCTTTAATGACTTCGTCGACGCCTTCTTGACAAGCAATATGACAAATATGCACACGACAGCCTGTTACTTTGGCTAAGTAAATCACCCGTCGAATGGATTCCACTTCGGTAAAGACTGGACGGGTTGCAACATAGGCAGCTAACGTTGTCTCGCCGTTTTTATAAGCAATTTCACCTAAACGGTCAGTAATATCAGGATTTTCTGCATGCACAGCTAACACTTTACCTGTCTTGGCAATTTGTTTCATCCCCTCATATAAGGAATAGTCATCAACATTCTCAAAATCACCGTCAATGGTCCGGTCGCCACAAGTTCCTAAGAAACATTTGTAGGCCGCTGCTCCATGAGCATCTAATTCTTGAATGCCACCTTCTAAATTAAAGGGCACGAGTCCACCATAAGAAGCCACATCCACTTTTAATTTGTCTTTTCCTGCATGGTATTTAATCTCAATGCTTTTCCCATCGACCGTTGCCGGAATTTGATTTAAAGGCATCTCCATAATTGAAGTCACGCCACCTTTGGCACAAGCCGCCGTCCCTGTCACGTAGCCTTCCCACTCATCGCGATAGTTTCCACCTGGATCCGTGATATGAACATGAGCATCCACCATCCCAGGACTTACGATTAACCCGCTTGCATCAAGAACCTCCTTGCCTTCAAGGTTCTCTCCAATGGCGACAATCACACCGTCTTTGACAGCAACATCGGTCTTCACCTCTCCGTTTTCTAAAATAACTAATCCATTTTTGATGACTAAATCATGACTCATTTTTATACTTCCTCTCTTTGTTGGGATTTTTCATAGATGGTGATTGTTTCTTTGACTGTTGTCGTTTTTTTTAATACTAGGTAAAGAATGAAGGCTGAAATAAAGCCCATAAACCATGAGATATCAGAAATAAATTTCAGACTTGGGATAAACTGCCCACTTAAAGACAAAATTAAAGCAAGAATCGTTGCAATATAGGCTGGACGATTTAAGCCGTAATATTGATTTTGTTCCTCACTGGCTTCAACATCCATATACAAATCATCTAAATCAATTTGTTCCTTTTGCACAAAGAAATAATTCGCAATCATCACACCAGCAACTGGACCTAAAACCGCACCGATGGCATTTAAAAAGATAAAGATACTATCGGCATTTTCCATTAATTTCCAAGGCATAATGAGGAAACTAATCACACTGGCAATAATCACACCTGATTTGTAGTTTAATTTCTTTGGAAAAAGTGCCGTCAACTGATAACCTGCTGGAATGATATTCCCAGTAGCGTTGGTCGAAATGGTCGTTAATAAAAAGACAGCCATTGCTAAAATAATTGCAGGAAAATTATCCCAACGTTCGATTAAATTCAAAATATTCCATTCTTGAATCCCATAATGAATCGAACCGCCAATTAAAATCACCACACTAGAAATGGCAAACATCAGATAGGCTACCATCAGACTCAAGGTTTGGCCAAGCATTTGAGCTTTCGTTGATTTGGCATTTTGAGTAAAGTCCGAAACACTCGCTCCTGGTGCGGCCCAAACAGCTAAGACAGAATTAAAAATAATCAAGTAGGCCCAAATAGGGTTGATTTTACTCGTTGCATCCGAAAGATTATACGCTAAGATCGGACCAAGTCCGCCTGCTGCTCGCAAGGCCCAAATCGCCATACCACCAACAACAACGTAGATTAGTGGACTTAAGATTGCCGTGAACTTATTTAAAATGCCACCCCCACCTAGTCCGATTAACACGTTGACAAACCAAAAGAGCGTAAAGGCAATCAGGCCTGGAATCCCAATTCCTAAAATCTTTGTACTACCGCCAATTTCTAAAAATCCTGGCCAGATTTTCCCTAGCATAATTAACAAGGCCAAGGATCCGGTATAATTTTGGAGTCCGAACCAAGCAATCGCTGCAACGCCCCCACGTAAGAAACCAGGTAGTTTCGCACCTAAGTTTCCATAGGTTGCCCGTAGATGCATGGCAAAAGGAATCCCATATTTTGATCCCGCTTTCCCATTAAAAGCCATAAAGGCGGAGACAAAGAGTGCACTAATTGCTAATGCCAACATGACGTTAATTGGCGAGAGGCCTAAAAAGATGAACCCTCCAACTGCTGTATAATTAGGAATATTGTGCACAGAACCCATCCACAAGGTAAAGAAATTCTTTACCCCCATATTCCGCTTATCGGCAGTCTTGGGTAACAGGTCCTCATTGTAGTGTCGCTTACTGAAGCGAGCAATTTCTTCCTTCGTTACTTGATAGTCTTTCATTTTCGATTAAACTCCTTTTCTTCACGAATAAAAGCCCTTACATTTATTGTATTTGATAAAAGCTCTTGATTTGCTGCGCGCGCTTTTTTTTTATCCTCTTTCGAAATGTGACTCTAAAGCCCTTCAACCTTTTATCACCCTCATTGTAAGCATTTTCACCGCTGCATGCATTGTCCGCAAACCACAAATCACTTTTTTCGTTTGTTCAAAATAACTAAAGCAGAATGCATAAAAAGGAACGTTCAAAAAAAGGAAGTCTGCTCCAGCTATTGGCAAACTTCCTTTTTTTTTGTGAAATTATTTGGGAATAAAATCTAAGGGCATCGGCCCAGCAACTCCGACACAGATAAAACGTTCCGAGCCAGTGTTTTTCATCCCATGTTGCTCACCGGGTCGAGAAACAATTAAGTCTCCGGCGGTAATTGGTACTTCTTGCCCCTCACCAGGATAAAAAGTGCCTTCCCCTTGCAAACAAATCCATAAATCATCTGCTGCTGCATGGGTATGCGTTGGCAAGACTTGACCAGGTTCCAAGCACCAAACAGCCCCAGCAGTTCGCTCCGTTTCATAAAAAATGTTTTTTTTCCCTTGCACGGGATCAAATTGGGCAAGGTCCTTGAGTTTAAAGAGACGATTCAACATCCGAACTTCACTCCTTCCTTCTTTTTCGAAAAAGAAACCGCTCTCAACGATTCCTTTAAAAAAATACCTGACGACTCGAAAGACTGTTGGCTTCCCTCGTCAGATATTTTTCTTTCTTTACTTATTTAAGATATTCTTCTAAGGCGTAAGTACTCCCTGCACCGTACTCAAATTCATAACCAACTTTTTTTAGTACCGTTTCAAAAGCACTCAAAAAGTGTAACACGTTTGTTTGACGACTGCTATATCCCATATTTCCCACACGCCAAATCTTTCCTTTAAGCGAGCCAAAAGAAGAGGCGATTTCAATCTTAAACTGTTCCAGTAACAAGGAGCGAACTTCTTCCCCATCGATCCCCTCTGGAATAAAGACTGGAATCACGGTTCCCATTTTCGTTGCACGGTTTCCAAAGATTTTCAGCCCCATTTTCTCCATGCTTTCCGTTAGAATACGATCGTTTTTCGCGTGACGTGCATAGACATTGTCCATTCCTTCCAATAAAAGCAAACGGAGTCCCTCATGCAAGGCATAAATCATTGAAGTCGCTTCGGTATGATGATTAATCCGTTCTGGCCCCCAGTAACGTTGTAACTGCGTTAAATCAAGATAGTTACTTCTAACATATCGATCGCTTTGTTGATCGTTGCCTAAGCCTAATTCTTTTTGATAACGTGGATTGATATAGTTTTCGACTCTTTCATTATAAGTAATTAAGGACATGCCTGACGGGACACTGACACATTTTTGCGTGCCGGCAATCGCGATATCGACTTGCCACTCGTCGACTTTCAATTCAATGCCACCATAAGTCGCAACCATATCAACAACAAAGAAAATATCCTTTTGACGACAATAGGCACCGATCTCCCCGAGTGGTTGCATTTGGGCGTTGGCTGTTTCCCCATGCACCATCGCCACAATTTTCGGTTGGTGTTCGTCAATGGCTGCGATAACGTCACTTTCCGCAAACGGTGCTTCCCAATCCTTTTCTAACCACACGATTTCCGCTTGCGCTCGTTGGCAGATTTCACCTAATAAATAGGCAAAGCGGCCATAAGCTGGAATCAATACCTTATCACCAGGCTCAATTAAAGCAAATAAGGCAGCTTCTAACCCCGAACGTGACGTTCCATCAATTGCAAATGCTTGCTTATTTTTCGTGCCAAAGGGAACTTTGATCATCTCTTTAATTTCATCCATTATTTTTAAAAACTCAGGATCAAATTGGCCTAAAATGGGTTGCACCATTTGACGTAACACAGCAGGGTGTGCCTCGACTGGACCAGGAGTCATAATTGTTCTTCCTTCAAAAATTGGTTGTTGATACATGCCTATCCCTCATCTCTTTCTATTTGTTCTTACTGCTAGTCTAACGGAAAAGCGCTTTCGTTACATTATGCACAATAGACTAATTTTTCGGATTATTTGTGCGAAAGTAATAAAACAACTAGGTTTTCTAACTGTTTTTTAGTACAATGAAGTGAATAGAGTGAATTTGAGGTGAAGCAATTGAAAACACTACAAGATCTTTTGAACACACCACGCTTTTCAGATTTAATGGTTTTGTCCGCCCATAAATCACTGGACCATCCGGTAGAAAGTGCTGAAATTACCGAAACGCCAGACGTGGCCAACTATATTCCTAAAAACACGATTATTTTAACGACTGCGATGAGCTATAAAGAGAATCAATCAGGATTAAAGAAAATGATTCTCGAGTTAAAAGAACATGAAGTTGCCGCTTTAGGGATTAAAGTCGGACGTTTTTTAAAAAAATTAGATCCAGAGATTCTCGCCTATGCTGAAGAAGTGGACTTGCCAATTATCAAAGTACCTGATACGCAACCCCTCGGCGCCTTGTTGCATGAAATGCTAAGTTATCTATGGAATGATAAAACCCAACAAATGTCTTACGCCTTTGATATCCAAAATCGGTTTTCAGATTTACTGATGCACGATGTGAGCAACGCCCGCTTCATTGCTGAATTTGGAAAGATTATTAATGTACCAATAATTTTATTAAGCCCTTGGCATAAAATCATGGCACATTCCCGTCATTTTTCTGATGAAGGAAAACCCGCGTCACACTATATCCACCAGCTCTCAGCCGAAGACTTCCAAAGAATTGATCGCGAACAAGCTTCTTTCATTTTGCAAGAACCTGATGGAAAATCCATTCAAATGACGAGTTATCCGATTAAGGTGAATCACTATTTTCCCTTTTACTTAATGATCTTAACGCCAGAAAAAATTCCTTATCCAATTTCTGAATTTGCCATTGACCAAGCGATTTTGGTTTTAACTTTAATGCTATACAAAAACCAAGAAGTCCAAAAGTCATTAGCACATTTAAAAACCGATTTTTACGCGCAACTGATTGATGCGAAAATGAATCACCAACCAAGAAACTGGCTTGACTTAGGGAAGAGTTACGGCTTAGTTAAAAGTAAATCCTACCAAATGGCCATCGGTTATTGCTTAGCCAATGAAGAGACAGAAAATCATTTACGTTATAAAAAAGAAGAAGGACAGCTGGTAGCCAACTGGTTAAATGAGTATTTACCACTAAGATTGAAAGACGTCGCCGTTTTCAAATTAAGAAATACCAACAACGTGTTTCTCCTCTTCCAATCGACACAAGAAAATACCGAACAATTACTCACCCATCTCATTGAAGAATTAGGTCGTATTTTGCCGATTACTTTGCGATTTGCTTTTGGCAATACCCATGAACGGGTAGAGGAAATTGGCGACTCCTATATTGAGGCCTTGGCCGCGTTAGAAACGACCAAGCAACTACTACACCCGCCAATGATTCAATATTATCAACCAAAAGGATTGGACGGTTTATTTGAAAAATTAAATTTAAAAGATATTCATTATTTTTGCGAACATACCTTACAAGTCCTGGCTTATCCCACCGACCCTGCCTTGATTGAATTGCGCAAAACGCTCAAAAGTTTTTTAGGTTTTAATTGTGAAATCACCAAGACTGCCAATGCCTTATATTTACACCGCAACACCATTAAATATCGTATCAAACAATGCGAAGAGCTTTTAGGTTTATCCGTCCAAAACCCAGAAAATAGTCTCGCCTTAAGAATCGCTCTCGAATTATCCGAAAACCAAGCCACAACCTAAAAAGGAGAGGTAACACAAGTCGCTTTGCTCTGAGAATCTAGAGGAAAATTCGAACAATTGACTTTTTCAATTGCTCGGATTTCGTGAAGTTTTCGAAAGAGCAGCCTTTTGTTGCCCGCTTATTCGCCAAACGTTCGTAAAATACCAAGAGGGGCTGTGACAGATGTCACAGCCCCTTTTCGCACACTTTTTCACTGATTGGCCTTTTCAGCCCAACCAGTCATTTCATAAGGAGGTCATATTATTTGTATGCTAATTCATAGAAGGTATCTGCTAACATCTTGATTCCTTCAATTAAATCTTCCATTTTTGTTGCTTCGGCAGGGTTGTGACTAATCCCTCCGATACTTGGAACAAAAATCATCGCACTTGGATAATGCGGCGCTATAATCTGGGAATCATGGCCTGCGCCACTATGCATTACTTTGTATTTATAATTGCCTTCTTTCGCTTTCTTTTCGATAACTTCCACAATCTCTGTCGCCATAGGTACGGGTGCTTCATCCATCCAACGATCAATCTCAATTGTTAAGCCATGTGCTTTGGCAATTGCTTCCATCCGGGCTTCCAGATCCTTTGTAAAGTCCGCTAAAATTTCTGCATCTGTGTGCCGACAATCAATTGAAAATTCGACTTCACCCGGAACCACGTTCACTGTATTTGGCTTTGGAATGACTTGACCAAATGTTAGCACGAGTGGGTCGCCAAAAGCTACTGCTCGATCAATCGCTTCACTACAAATCTTAGCAAAACCATACACGGCATCATGACGATAACCCATCGGTGTCGTACCTGCATGGTTGGCTTGGCCTTTTAAAGTCACTGCGTAACGACGTTGTCCAACAATGTTGTTGACAATCCCAATTTGAAGCGCCTCGTTTTCTAAAACATTTCCTTGTTCAATGTGAATTTCAACAAAGGCCTTGATGTCTTCACGACGTGTTTGTTCTGCTTTAAAATCAAACCCTTGTCGGCGCATTTCATCGACAAATTTCAACCCTTTAGCATCTGTAATCTCGGCAACTTCTTCGTTTTGCGCTTCCCCCATAAAATTTTTACTGCCCCAAAAAACCGTTGGGAAACGACTGCCTTCTTCCTCTGCCATTGAGATCACTTCCATTGAACGTTTCGGCTGTCCGTGCGTTGCCACTAAGTATTCCATGGCCGTCATCGCAGCTAAAATGCCGTATTGCCCATCTAGGTGTCCCCCATTCACAACCGTATCAATGTGTGAACCCGATAGAATGGTTTCTTCTGGTTTTTCCGTGCCCGCCAAGCGACCATATAAGTTGCCAATCTCGTCGTAGCACGTGACCATTCCAAAACTTTCCATTTCCGCCTTCACGTATTCTTGTCCTGCTTTCCAAACATCGGTATACAAAAGACGTGTGAGTCCACCCGTTGGATCACTTCCAATCGCTGATAATTCTGTGTCTCTACGTTCAAATGTTTTTGCAATTTCCATCAATAATCCTCCTCATTTCCCAAACCCTCAGCCGTTCGGGCAATTTTCTCTCACATGTTGCCGTAGCCTTCTTTAAAAAAGCAACCAATCACTCATGAGAAAAGATTGGTCGCGCGGTCGTTGGTTGGATTAACCAACGATACGTGTCCCAGCCTTGCCTTGTAAAGCCAAGTCTGCTTCATCTAACGCACAAATAATCGCTGTCCGTCCGCTGCGGGCAAAATCAATCGCTGCGCCCATTTTCGGACCCATACTCCCATCTGCAAAGTGGCCTTCATCCATGTAGCCTTGTGCCTCTTCAATTGAAAGTTCTTCTAATTTTTGTTGGTTTGGTTTGCCCCAATGAATATACACATTCGGCACGTCCGTTAACATCATAAAGACGTCTGCATCCACCTGCTCTGCTAACTTTTTCCCTGTTCGGTCTTTGTCAATGACTGCTTCTAGACCAACCAATTGTCCATCGGCATCGCGATAGACAGGAATGCCGCCACCGCCACCTGCAATCACAACCATATTTCTTGCAGCTAAATGCGTGATTGCATCAACGCCATGAATTCGTTGCGGTAAAGGAGAAGCCACCGCTCGACGATACCCTCGTCCAGCATCTTCCATCATGACCCAACCCTTTTCATCCGTTAAGTTTTTTGCCTCTTCTTCAGTGTAAAAAACACCAATCGGTTTTGTTGGATGTTCAAATGCTGGATCTTCTTTGCTGACTTCAATTTGAGTCAGTAAGGTCACAACATCTGCCGTTGATTTCGTTTCATGCAGTCGATTCTTGATGCTTTGTTCAAGCATATAGCCGATAAATCCTTGCGATTCTGCATTACAAACATCTAATGGAAAAGGGGGGACAACATCTTTTGCTAACTCGTTTTGTTGCAGGATATTTCCAACTTGGGGACCATTTCCATGCGTTAAAACAACCTCGTAATTTAATGCCTCAATTTTCGCAATTTGCTCTGCGCTTGTTTGAATGTTTTGCCTTTGTACCTCAACTGTTGCTTCTTGTCCTGGGCGCAAAATCGCATTCCCACCAAGAGCAATTACTACACGTTGTGCCATGTATTTCTTCCTCCTCAATTCAATTAACGTTGCCGCAATTCCTGCAAGCGTATCCGCACCTGAAGTTTGACCGTGCGCCAAAACCTCTGCAATCCCTTGGGCCATCGTTTGTTCATTTGTTGTTGTAAGTAAATAGCTACCTAACTGCAAAAGGGCCGCACTGTAACGATGATGAGCTGCCTGCCTTAAATAATGACGGCTCACATCCGTAGTATAGTAACGGCTCTCCGCTTTTGATTCAATGAGTTGATCATTTTGAGCCGAAATTCCCCTTAGTTGTTGGACCAAAAGCCAGCCTAAAAGAAAATCATCTCCTGAAGGGGTTAAGCCCCGACCACGTCCGATAAAATAATGAACGCTTTGTTCTCTTACTTGAAAATCTGACGAAAACAATCCGCGAATCTCTGTTTGAAAAGGTAGCGTATCCGCTTTCGAAAAAGACGTTAAAGGTTGATCAAAGCCCGTCATTTCCGGACGTTCGCTTAATTTTTGTAAAAAAAGACACTCACTTTGTAAAACGGAGGCCTTTTCTTTTAGTTGAGCGTCAAAAGATTCTTGTAACGGAAGGGTCACGGTCTTTTGCTCCCAAAAGAAGACGAGTTGGTCTTTCCTCAGACTTACCTTGACTAACTGTTTAATCTCTGCAAACACCTTTTCGAATACCGACGTGGGCAAATAAATCCCCCCCGGTAAAAGGGGGTAATCCATTGGCGCCACAAGAATTAGAGTCGTTTGATTCTCATTGGTTAAATTAAAGGTTCGTTGGTAGGTACTATGTAAAAACCAAGTCGTCGGCTGCAATTTCAGCAAAGAGCCATCTGCTTTTCCTTGTAAGTGTCTCATTTTTTTATTCCTTAAATCCTAATTTTTTTGCGTAAGCCAAGACTGCTTTTTCAAAACAATCGATTGGTGGTGTGACTGTCCCCGCACCGATTTGCCCTTTACCTGCTTCTTTATTCGCAATTCCAGTATTGATAACTGGTAAAATTCCAGTCTCTACGACCTTACGTGCATCAATTCCAATTGGAATTCCTTGGAAATCCCACGTTGGAACTGGGAAATTCGGGTTATGATCAATCGTAATTTCCGTCATTTCATCACTTGTTTTCAATGCATCGTAGAAACCGCCCGTTCCGACAAAACGTGTCACTGCAGGTGCTGCAATCATTGACATACCGCCAACACCATAGGTTTCCGTAATCGCACTGTCTCCCATATCTGGCGCAGCATCTGCTTCAGAGAACCCTGAGAAATAGAGACCTTTTGGTGTATTTACCGGTCCTGTGAACCACTCGTCACCCATGCCAGCAATCCGGATACCAAACTCGTAGCCGTTACGACACATTGCCGTTACAATTGTTCCTTCTTCAATCAAACGCGCACCATCCATGACCGCTTTTGAAGCAGCCATCATAATGTTTAGGAAGAATTGATCCGTATCTGCTAAAAATTGCATGACTTCTTCTTTTTCTGTTTGGTCGACATCGGTTAACTTGACAATACTTGGTGCGACTTCTTTTAAGAATGCTAACGAGCCTGCAATGTTCCGTTGATGGAACTCATCTCCCATCGCAATACATTTTGCTACAAGGACGTTAATATTCATCTCGCCACGAACTTTCATCGCTTTACTTAATACGGGACCTAACACATCACGCATCCAACGCAAACGATTAATCACATCTTCTCCATTGGCACCAAAACGTAAAACTGCCCCGATCCCTTCGTTCATTTGACAATAGGCACGGTTGCCGTCGGTTTTATTTTCAACCACTAAAACCGGCATGTTCGCAGATGTAATGCCACCCATTGGTCCGACTGCGTCCACATGGTGACAAGGGATTAAGGTGACTTCTCCTGCTTCTAGAATTTTGCGGGCTTCTTCCGCTGTTTCTGCCCAGCCTTCAAATAAGACCGCTCCGACACAAGCGCCTTGAATGGGGTCAACCATTTGTTCATATTTAATTGGAGGTCCCGCATGTAGCAAGACTTTTCCTTTTGTTAATTCGTCAATCACTGTATGCGCAGGAACCACATCTAATAAATACGGTGCGCCTGCGATAATTTTAGCAACCACTGCTTGGTTTGCTTCATCAATTGTTTGATAGACCATTCTTATTTCCCCTCGCCTTTCAATGATACTTTATTCAAGAAGTTCAACGCTTTTTGCAATTGGACATTGCCGCCTGCTACCGGTTGCCAATCAAATTGAATGACTTTGCCTCCATGATTGGTAATCGCACTGGCAAAGCTACTTAGTCCGATGTTTAAAAATTTGTCGGTCATTAATAATGCGGCTAATGTATTGGCTACTTTTGGAATAGTTACCGTTGTTGCCTCTTTTGCAATGACCGGTTTTTCTTCTTCGGTTAAAGGCTTGCCAATGATTCCTAAAGCCATTTTCACAGCTTGCGCATTACTTTGACAAACAATCACGCCTGCTTCTTCTAAAATTTGACGTTGCGCATTCATGTCTTGTGGGTCTTCATCTGTTCCAACAATCGTTGCAAGAATCGCTAGCTCACGTCCATCTGCTTGCGCGTCTGCTTTAACTTGTTTAATCGTTGGGGCCAAAGCACTTGCCATGTCATCGTGGGAACCATAACCTAAGACGATATCTAACAACACCACGGCTGTCTCTGCGTCTTGTCCAGCAACTTCTAACATTTCTTTACGTTTTGATGGGTCAATCATTGGGTGAGGTTTTCCTTGGGTATACATGTCGTCTCCTAAGTCCATCACTTCATGACCTGCTTCGTTTAGAATATAGCCTTCAACTGCATCTAATGCGCCTGTTCCGATCGCTTCTTGAATCAACATCCCCGCTTCATAAGCTAAAGTTCCACCTGAGTAGTAGCCTTTAATATGTGTTTGGCTTGGTTTTAAGGTTACTTCTGGAATCACTAACGTGTCTGTGACACCCGTTGGCTCTTCCCCTTTGGCTAATTGAACTGCAATTTGTGCGGTTTCTTCTAAGGTATGTGCATGGTACAAGCCCTTTTCATGATTTTCTGGTTTTTCACCTAAGAAAATCGTTACTACGGGTTTACTTGACGCACGTAATAAATCTAAAATCTCCCCGCGCACACGAGCCGCTGGTGGTTTTGATAAAGCAACAATGACAGCCACATCTGGATCTTGCTCTAACAAGGCGATACTATCTTTAAAGGTAATCCCGTCAACTGCTTCTTTCAAGTCACGGCCACCCGTACCAATGGCATGCGTCACGCCACCACCTAATTTGTGAATAATCGTCGTTACTTCTTGGATTCCTGTTCCAGAAGCACCAATCACACCAATTTTCCCTTTACGTACGGCATTGGTAAAGGCAATTGGCACACCGTTAATAATACCTGTTCCACAGTCAGGACCCATTAATAATAAACCTTTTTCATGTGCCAGTTGTTTTAAACGCACTTCATCTTCTAAAGCAACGTTATCACTGAAACAAAAAACATGTTTGCCAGCATCAATGGCTTTTTCAATTTCAAGAGCCGCATGCGTTCCAGGAATTGAAAAAATCGCAACAGAGGCGTCTTCCCCTAATTCTAAGGCTTTATCCCAGGTTTTTACGTGCTCTTCTGTCGTGCCACCTTTATTTTTCTTCCCTTGTTCCTCTAAATAGGCTTTGGCTGACTCGACAATTCCATCAATCAAATCGGCACTCTCTAAATCGGCAACAATCACCATATCATTTGGTGTTGCAGTTTCCAGTTCGTCTGTATATAACCCACCTGTTTTAAAGATGTCTTTATTGGCAGGTGTGCCCATCATCACGGAAATACTATTGACACCAGCCATTTCTTCTAAATGATTCGTTAATAACATTAAAACGATGGAATCTTGATAACTATTTTTCTCGATAATTGTGTGTAACATCCCGTTCGTCACTCTCTTTCTGATTTGTTATTTTGCGAAGGCACCTTTACCACCATATTGGTCAAAGTGAACCGTGTCACTTTCCAAATAGTCAAAAATTGGGGTGGCAATTGGAATACCTTCTGCCATATACGTCTCGTAAGTTTTCTGACCTAACTCACCTGGATAATAAACTTGTGAAAATCCTTGTGCTGGTTTGATTGCGTGCAACTCTTCCACCATTTGCAAGATACGCTGTTGGAAAGCGACCGGATCCGTAAATTTCGCGGGATCAATCAGTAAATACATTTGTCCTAAATTCCGTTTTGCCGTTAAATCATCATACATGGATGACACGTGTTTGCCAAAGGGTAAACCAAGCAAAGAACCGGCTAAAATATCTACCATCATCATCAACCCATAACCTTTGGGTCCTGCGATTGGTAATAAACCGTTTACAGAATTGGGGTCCGTTGTTGGATTCCCCTCTTTATCGACCGCCCACGTATTTGGAATCTCTCTTTGCTTCGAACGCGCATCTAAAATTTTCCCCCAAGCTTGAACCGTCGTTGCCATGTCAAACACAACGGGGGGTTGCCCTTCACATGGGACTGCAAAGGCAATCGGATTGGTGCCAAAGTAATTTTCACTACCGCCAAAAGGGACAACCATCGGATCGGATTGACACATCGATAAAGCAACGTAACCTTTTTCTGCCGCTTGTTTCACGTAGTAAGACAAGGCGCCACTATGACCTGTTTGAGAAACACCAACAAAAGCCAAGCCGGATTCTTCGACCATTTCTAATGCATACTTCAACGCTTCATTACAAACATACTGCCCCATCCCATTATCACAATGAACGATTCCTGTCGAAGGTCCCGTTTTTTCAAAAGTAATTTCTGGCGCTAGGGTTGTCCCACCTTTTGAAATTCTTTCCGCATAATAATCCACACGAACGGCCCCATGGGAATGAATCCCTGAGGCGTCCGCAAAGACAAGATGCTTGGCTGTTTCTTCTGCATGATCTTCTTGCAGACCCGCTTGCATCAATTTATTTTTAATTAATTCGTGTAGTTTGCCTGGTGCAACTACCGTAATTTCTGTCTCTGACATCACATTCGACTCCTTAAATTTCTGGATCTCGGTTACAATCTTTTGAATACACATAAGAAAGTGGCTCTTCACGACCAACTGCATAAGCTGCTTGTTGAACATAGGAACTCATAAAGATGTAATCTCCTTTTTCCACCGGGTACCATTCGTTATCCAGGTTGTACATGCCTTGACCGCTTAATAAGTAAGCCCCATGTTCTTGAAAATGAGTTTCAATGTAAGCGTGACTTGCTCCTGGTTGGAAGGTTAAGATATGCAAGTTCATATCGAAAGCTAAGTCTGTTGGTAAGAACTCATAGTATAAAACATCTGACATGCCTTCGTATTCAATTGGCGTTAAGTCTTTGACATTGCCAATCACTTTGTAGGCTTCATGCCCTTCTAAAACTTCATAACGCTTCTTATATAGGAAGACTTCTGTATTTTCTGTCTGCGCATTCTTCATAAACATCTTAACACCTGCTGGGAAATAAGCATAACCACCTGTTTCTAGCGTATGTTCTTCTGTGCCATCTGAAACCGTTAATTTTCCTTCAATTACGTAAACCATGGTTTGGACGCCTTCACCACCAAAACCTGTTTCTTGCGCACCCCCTTCTAAGAATGTGGCAATGTAATCAACAAAGTTTGCACCTAAACGTGGAGAACCTAAAATGGAAATATCAACATTCACGAATCCTGGAATGGAATTTTTAACTAAGCCATCATGAGGAAGTAACGCGTAATTGTTTTTACGAACAATTCCTCTTGATGTTAAAATTTCTTTTTGATAGCCTACTCGATTATTTTTGTAACCCATAATGCACTCTCTCCTCTTTCTTTTGTTCATCTTTTGAGGGACATTCGATTGTTTGTGAAAAAACTAGACCTTGAATGCTGTGACAATCTTCCTGCCTTCAATCAATCTCTAAACCTATTGTAAGCGCTTCTTGACTGTCCGTCATTGTGCATGTCCTACAAATAATCCTTTCATTTTGTATCTTTGTGACATAAAATAATTGATAGGATGTTTTAAACTAAGAAGAAACATCAGACTTATCTAGGAGGATGACGCATGTTCACTAAAGAAATTTCACAGATTTTAACGAAAGAAAACTTGACCATCGAAGCGACTCTGTATCGACCAAGCGCGGCAACCCAAGCACCTATCATTTACTTACATGGCGGAGGACTGGTCTTTGGTCAAAGAGACGATTTACCTCTTCCTTACATCGAAGCGTTTACTACCGCCGGGCATCCTTTGATTACTCTGGATTATCTTCTCGCTCCTGAAGCCAAATTACCATTTATTTTAGAAACCTTAAAAGAAACCCTCACCACCGTTATTCAACAGCTGCCCGAATGGGGTTTCTCTCAAGAGTACCTTTTAATGGGACGCTCTGCTGGCAGTTATTTAGCTGACCTCTTAATTAAAGGCGGTTTCCAACCGACCCGTTTGATTCATTTCTATGGATACTATACGTTAGACGTTCCTGCCTTTCGTCAACCAAACCCAAGTTATCTGGTCTTTCCCAGAGTCGCTCCCATGGATGTGGATACGCTACTTGAACCGCAACCAATCGTCGCTGGCGAGATGGGCAAACGCTATCCGATTTATTTATCTGGGCGACAATTCGGCAACTGGTTGCCACGAATTTTACCTTCCTTGCGGGACATTCCAACTTTTTCCGTAACGGAAGAAGAACTAGCCACTTTTCCACCAACCATTTTTATTCACTGTAGGAAAGATGCTGATGTGCCGTATGACTTATCGGAAAAAGCCCAAAAAATCGTCCCTCATAGTGTCTTATTAACCATCCCTGGGGAAGAACATGATTTTGATCGTCAAGTTTCTGCTGAAAATTTAGCTATTTATCAACAAGTAATTGATTTTGTTAAACGCTAGGTTTTTGCTGATTCTCGAGAATAAAAAAGAATCAAATCCTTTCAAAAAGAGAATTTGATTCTTTTTTTGTTTTACTTATCAAAAACAACCACCCAAGGACGGTGATTCAGTAAAATCACAGGTCTTCGAGCAATTTTGCATGCAAAGGCAGCGATCGCACGAAAGACTTTCTGAATAAAATAAAAATTTTCGAACTCTTGAAGATCGATTTCCTGCTTGGCCACAAAATCCACACAAAAAACCTCCGCTGAAATTTCAATTTGAATCGCCGTTATAAACTGTAATTGTCGCATACCGGGAGTCTCGTAACCAGCTTTTGCTACTCGTGATTTTGTAATATCTAACTTATCACTAAGGATCAAAGCTAGCGTCAGTAACTCATCTGATTCAAAGCCATTACTGTGATCTGCAATGGCTGATAGTATTTCTTGTTCATAGGGTAAATGTAGGTCATGCTTTTTAAAGTATGCTGCAGAAAAAATTCTTCCACGAAATGCATGGTTTTCCTTTCCTTCCAAAGCACCGACGTCATGCAAAAGAGCAGCGATTTTTGCCGCTTCTAAGTAATCATCTGAAACACCCAATTGTTTTAATATACTTGCAGTCATTGCCGTCACATTCTCGACATGTTGCCAATTATGATATGCCCAACCACCCGTTTCATCTTCATAGCGCTCAATTTTTCGATAAATCTCTTTTATTTCTTCATCACTTGCGATCATTTCAAACACAGACAAGCGCTTCTCTCCTTTAACAAAACGGTTGTTTCTTATTTTTTTGTTTGTTTCCACAAATCCCATGGATACTCTCGCGGTGGATACGAGTAGCCGCCAACAGGTTCTTTTTTAGTTGGATGTTCCAGTTCCAAAGAATGCGCCCAAAGAGCAATCTGTTGCCCTACTCGGCTAAATTCTCGACCATACCGTTGATCGCCATAAATCGGATGCCCCATCCCAGCCAGTTGGACGCGAATTTGATGTGGACGCCCCGTTTCTAATTGAACTTCGACGAGACTGAGCCCTTTTTGACTGGCTAGCACTTGGTAATTTAAAATGGCTTTCTTTCCTTGAGCATGATTTTTATCGACAATCGAAACTTGATTCTTTTTGGTGTTTTTAAATAAATAGTCGATGAGTTGGCCTGATTTTTTCTTTGGCACGCCTTGAATGACTGCCCAATATTTTCGTGCAATCACTTGCCGACGCATCATGTCAGATAACCGTGAAGCAGCTTTTGAAGTTTTCGCAAACACAATCGCCCCCCCAACTGGACGATCCAAGCGATGGACGAGTCCTAAGTACACATTTCCAGGTTTATTGTCTCTTTTTTTGATGCCGTCTTTTAATAGATTGAGTAAATCTAAGTCACGACTACTGTCTTCTTGTACCGGTAAATTCACCGGTTTTTCGACCAATAAAAGATGATTATCCTCATATAATATTGGCACTTTCATGCAATCCTTCTCCCTTAATTTATGCTATTCCCAACATCATAGCATATCCCACCAAAAAAAGGATGCTCTTTTTAAAAGAGCATCCTTTCCATTGATTCCTTTAAATTTAGACTTTAATATAACTATAGCCTTTCGTTTGCAACTCTACCAATGCATAGACTCCTGCTGGAACAACCGTCACTTTTTCAGGTAAATCTGTTTCTGGCAACTCATTGCCTCTCAATGCATTCCGACAAGCAAAAAGGGTGACTGGCGTGTTGGCAATAAATTCCTGGTGCTCCTCAGAAAAATAACCTTTAATTGCAGGTCCATTGACGACCAGAATGACAGCAATCAACGGATCAACAGCCAATAAATTTTTGATATTTCCTTTGGCCATCTGCCATTTCTCAAGTTCACTTAAATGAAAGACTACTTGCATCGCACTTCACCTCTTATTTTTTAATAATCATATTAATCGCTTGCTCTAATTTCTTCGCTTGCTCTTCGGGATCTTTTTCAGGATCAATAAAACAGTTCTTCAAATTTTCTGCCATTATCATTCCCATCACACGATCGATACCAGAACGAACAGCTGTTAATTGGGTAATCACATCCATGCACTCTTGCTCTTCCTCAATCATTTTTTGGATTCCACGTAGCTGCCCTTCTGTGCGACGCAAACGATTGATAATTTTTTTGTTTTCTTTTTCCATGTCATCACCTAGGCTTTCTTTTATTCTTATTCTACCCTGACTAGATGAACAAGTTCAAGTTCGCCGTTTCGCTATCCCCTAAATAGGTTGCAACACCACCATATTCAACAAAATCATAAAGTTCACTTTGTTCGATTCCCATAATATCCATACTCATCGTACAGGCAACGAATTTTATCCCCAATTGTTGAGCCTGTTCAATCATCACTGGTAAAGAATCCACATTTTTTTGCTTCATAATATGTTTCATCATTTTGCTCCCCATGCCGCCCATATTCATTGAAGATATCGGCATTGAAGCAGCACCTTTTGGTAGCATGAGATCAAACATTTTAGCTAGACCACGCTTTTTAATTTGTTGCTTTTTAAGGGCACTTAATCCCCAGAAAGTAAAGAATAGAGTCACTTCTTTCCCCATGGCAGCCGCTCCAGAAGCAATAATCATCGAAGCTAACACTTTATCCATATCGCCACTAAAAACAACCATAGTTGCGCCATCTTTCGTCTCTCTTAAAACACCCTCAGTCAGTGGTCCGGTTGGGGTTACTTCTGTGCTTCCTTGACCTTTTTCAATCAGAGCAACGACTTGATTATTTTTCAAATCACTGGATATTAAAGTATTGCCTGTATTTTCACACCAAGCTGCAATATCTGCACTGAAACCAAAGTCACTGGCCAATATTTTTAGTTGTTGACCATCTGCCATTTTATCGATTTCTTGTTTTACTTTTAAAATCGGACCCGGACATTGTAAACCACAAGCATCAATTTCAACTACAGGGGCCACAGATTGAACCTTTTCCACAGCTGATTTTAGCGGATGGGCCACTGGATTTGCTAAAGCAATGGTTTTCGGTTGATAAATGGCTTGCTTATAGGTCTTATAGCCTCCATCCAAATTCTTCACTTGAAAACCATGAGCCATTAATACTCTGGCCGCATTATAGCCTCTTTGACCCACTTGGCAATAAACATAGATTATTTCGTCTTTCGGCAGTTCATCTAAGCGTCGGCGTAATTGATTTAAAGGAATCCACTTATGGTTGGGTAGTTTTCCTGTTGATAATTCAAAATCTTCTCGAATATCGAGGAAGAAGGCTTCTTCTTTTAACAAAGAATTTACTTCATGCCACTGAATAGTTGCCACTTTACCTTGCATTAAATTATCTGCTGTATACCCTAGGAGGTTTACTGGGTCCTTGGCACTCGAATACGGGGGCGCATAAGCCAACTCAACACTTGCTAACTCCTCTGCCTTTCCACCAAAACGCATGGCTGTTGCAATCACGTCTATGCGTTTTTCGACCCCTTTCGTACCAATCGCCTGAGCCCCCAAAATTTGACCATCCTGACCATAGAGTAGTTTCAGATGAATTGGGCTTGCGCCTGGATAGTAGCCAGCATGGGAGTTCGGATGTAAATGAATGGCCTGATAATCAATTTCTTTTTGTTGCAACAAACGCTCACTATTCCCTGTTGAAGCAATCGTTAATTCAAAGACTTTCGCCACAGATGTACCCATCGTTCCTGGATAGTCAATGGTGAGTCCGTTCAAGACATCCGCCACTAAACGCCCTTGACGATTCGCTGGCCAAGCTAAGGGAACATGCGTCGCTGATTTTGTCACAAAATCGGTTACTTCAATCATATCCCCAATGGCATAAATCTCTTTTTGACTCGTCTGAAAATGTTCGTCAACTTTGATGCCACCACGAAAGCCTAGGTCCAAGCCAGCCTCTTTTGCAAGGGTATTTTCTGGGGTCACACCAATCGCTAGAATCGTTAAATCTGAATACAGAACCTTTCCGCTAGTCAAAACAAGACGATTGCCAGCTTCTTGAATTTCTTTTAATCCATCATTCAAGATTAAATGAACCCCATGTAAATTCATCTGCTGATGGATTTGTTGTGCCATCTCAAAATCAATGTTGGGCATGACTTGAGGCGCCATCTCAACGAGCTGAACTTGGATGCCTAACTCATGTAGATTCTCCATCATCTCCAAGCCGATGAAGCCACCACCAATGACTGTCGCCGTTTTCACATTCTTTTCTTTTATATATCGTTGAATTTGATCCATATCAGGGATATTTCTTAAAGAGAAAACATTCTGCGCTTCTTTCAAACCAGGAATAGGAGGAACGATCGCTTTGGCTCCCGTAGATAGAATCAGTTTGTCATAGCTTTCTTCATAGCTTTCTTGGGTTCCATGATGATAGACGGTCACTTTCTTAGCCTCAGAATCAATTTTTGTGACTTCTGAATAATTTCGAATATCTAAATGGTATTGCTGCTCCATCCCTTCAACTGTCTGAAGTAACAGACTCTCCCTTTCTTTGATTACCCCACCAACATGATAAGGTAATCCGCAATTCGCAAAGGAAATATATTCCCCTTTTTCAAATAAAATAATCTGATCTTCTTCATTTAAACGACGTAAACGAGTCGCTGCCGTAGCCCCACCTGCAACGCCTCCTACAATTAAAATTTTCTTTGCCATCTTTCTTTAATCCCCTTTCACTAATAGAATATACCCTCCCAAGGTATAAAGGTCAACATTTTTTTATTTATCTCTTTCAATCTTCTACCTTGACATTATTGGGTAAACAATGTTTAATATACCCCATAAGGTATATACAAAGATAAAGGAGTGACACTATGTTTGGTTTATTTCAATCCATCCCTTCAATTACTGTCAAAGAATTAGAGGGGAAATTAACGCAGAACATCACACTTTTAGATGTTCGAAGCCCTTCTGAATACCGGGGAGGGCATATAACAAAAACAATCAACCTACCATTAAATAAAATTACTGGCTATACCGGAGACAAAGATCAAGACGTCTACCTGATTTGCCAGTCGGGCATGCGAAGTAAAAGTGCTGCGAAACAATTAAAGAAAATGGGATATAATGTAATAAACGTCCGTGGTGGTATGAATCAATGGACGGGAAAAATTAGAGGAGGAAAATAAATGAAAGTCATTATTATTGGTGGTGTTGCAGGTGGGATGTCTGCTGCCACACGTCTACGTCGTTTAAATGAAGAGGCAGAAATTATTATTTTTGAGAAAGGACCCTTTGTTTCCTTCGCTAACTGTGGTTTGCCTTATTATGTTTCAGGTGAAATCGCTGAGCGTAGTAGTTTACTCGTGCAAACACCTGAGTCGTTACAAGCGCGCTTTAATCTCGATGTGCGTCCACACCATGAAGTTTTAGCCATTGATCCTGAGAAAAAAACGGTCACTGTGGAACATAATGAAGAAACTTTTACTGAAACTTATGACCATTTAATCTTATCACCTGGCGCCAAACCTTTTGTCCCACCTATCGAAGGTTTAGCTCAAGCCAAAAATGCTTTTAGCTTACGGAATGTGCCTGATTTAGATCAGATCATGCACGTTTTAGACGACGAGCAACCCAAAGAAGCCGTCGTAATTGGGGCAGGTTTCATCGGTTTAGAAATGGCTGAAAACTTACAAATGCGGGGGATTGACGTCACAATTGTTGAAAAGGCACCACACGTATTGCCGCCGCTAGACGAAGAAATGGCTGCTTTCATCAAAAATGAATTAGAAGCCAACAAGGTCAAAGTCATCACTTCTCAATCAGCGATTGCTTTTAAGAACGAGGGGAAAACAATTGTCTTAGAAGACGGAAGTGAATTAACCTCTGGACTAACCATTCTTTCAGTTGGCGTCACACCGGAAAACACTTTAGCCCAAACCGCCAACCTTGCACTTGGTTTACGTGGGGGGATTTTAGTCGATGAAAACTATGAAACCAGTCAAAAAGATATTTATGCAGTCGGCGATGCGATTGTCGTGAAAAATCAAATTACTGGAGAAGACGCACTGATTTCTTTGGCTTCACCAGCCAATCGTCAAGGTCGCCAAGTCGCTGATGTCATTTCTGGGATGAAACGAAAAAATAAAGGTAGTATTGGTACGGCGATTGTCCGCACCTTCAATATGACAGCTGCTTCAACCGGATTAAGTGAACGAGCGGTTCGCTTAGCCGGACTTCCACACCAAGTGGTTCACACTTCTGGAAAAGATCATGCCGGTTATTACCCAGGAGCAACGGATATTACCTTGAAACTTATTTTCAATCCAGAAACAGGTGCCATCTACGGGGCCCAAGGAGTCGGGCAAAAAGGCGTTGATAAACGCATTGATATTTTAGCCACTGCCATAAAAGGCGGGCTTACAATTGAAGACCTACCAGAACTTGAGTTTACCTATGCGCCACCTTTTGGTTCAGCGAAAGATCCAGTCAATATGCTTGGCTATGTCGCACTCAATTTAGTCGAAGGCCTTAGCGACTCGATTCAATGGCACCAAGTAAAAGAAGCCACCGAAAATGGCCAAATCATTTTAGATGTACGTAATCCTGGGGAGCTCGACCAAGGACGCTTAAAAAACAGTGTTCATATCCCCTTAAATGACTTACGTTGTCGTATCCATGAGCTTGATGCGAAACAAGAATATATCGTAAGTTGTCATAGCGGTTTACGTAGCTATGTGGCTGAACGGATTTTAAAACAAGCGGGCTTTAAGGCCACGAATCTAGACGGTGCTTTTTCCCTTTATCGCACAGTACTACCGGAGGAGATTGAACATGTATAAATCAGTTGGGATGCCCGAATTTTACCAAGAGGCAAAACGTCAAAACTTGCCCATTATTGATGTGAGAGAAAGAGATGAATATGCTGCAGGTCATGTACCGAATGCCAAAAACCTTCCTTTAAGTACCTTGGAAGAAAATGTTGACACCTTAGACAAAGAACAGGCTTACTACTTAATTTGTCAAGCTGGCGGTCGCTCTGCTCGTGCTGCTGAATTTTTAAGCGCACAGGGCTTTGACGTCACCAACGTTATGGGTGGCACTTCGGCTTGGCCTGGCGAAATGGTGTAAAAAACTTAGGAGGAAATGGAAGATGAAAGACTTAACAACGAAAGAGTTTGCAGCAACGATTGCAAAAGGCGTTCATTTAGTGGATTTTTGGGCACCTTGGTGTGGTCCTTGTCGCATGCAAACACCGATTTTAGAAGAATTATCCCAAGAATACACGACGAATCAAGTCCAAATTAGCAAAATCAACGTCGACAACGAAGGGGAACTGGCAGCCCAATTTGGGATTCAAAGCATCCCGACGTTACTGGTTTTCAAAGACGGACAATTGGTTGAACGCTTAATGGGCGTACAAATGAAAGCCAAGTTAGAGGAAGTATTGAAGCCATTCGTGGGATAAAAAGCAAATAAACTCAGAAAACCTTTGTCTTCAAAGATTTTCTGAGTTTTTTATTCCCCTAATTCATCGCAAATTTCCTTCGTTGCACCATAGACTTTTCGATACGTCTGATACAGCTGCTGGTATTTCGCGACATTCTCTGGAATCGGCGTCGCTCCTTTTCGATAGGAGACAAAGGTTTCTGAGCATGCTTGCAAGCTGTCAAACCATCCCAGTCCGGTAGCAGCTAACATGGCCGCGCCAAGTCCCGGACCTTCTTCGACTGCTAAACACAAGATTTCCGTGCCAAAAATATCCGCTTGAATTTGTAACCAATCGGGGTTCTTTGCCCCTCCACCAACGGATACAATTTTTTCAATTTTTTTTCCAGCAATGGTTTCCATTAAGTTTTGACTATCTTTTAGCGAGAAAGTAATTCCTTCAAGGACTGCTTTTCCAAAATGTTGCAAGGTATGATTGGTGTCCATACCAATAAAGCTCCCACGAATGCGACTATCCACATGCGGCGTCCGTTCACCAACAATATAAGGCGTAAAAAGTAACCCTTCTGATCCTGGCTCGATTTGATCGATACCAGCCAGTAATTCTTCAAAACTCTTGTCTTTGGCAAACGTATCTTTGAACCAACTTAAGCTATGCCCGGCAGCTAAAGTGACCCCCATTGAATAATGACGATCTCTCAGTCCGTGATTGAACAAATGAAGTTTTCCTTCATAACTTGGTAAGCTCGTACCTTCATAAGATAAGAACACCCCCGAAGTACCGATACTTGCCATCCCTGTCTTCACATCTAAAATCCCCGCACCAATTGCGGCACAAGCATTATCTGCGCCACCAGCAAACACCTGGACTTCTTTTTTAAAGCCAAAACGTTTCGCTAATTCCGGGCGTACCACTCCGGTTTTCCCTTGCGAGTCAATTAGTTTTGGTAAGTAAGCTTTCGGAACGTTAAAATATGTCAATACTTCTGTCGACCATTCTTTCTTTGCCACGTCGAGCATTAATGTCCCTGCAGCATCCGAATAATCCATATGCAGCTTATCCGTTAACCAAAAGCCTAAATAATCTTTTGGTAATAAAATGTGACGAACCTTCTGCCAAACTTCTGGCTCATTTGCTTGCAGCCATAAAATTTTTGGTAAGGTAAAGCCTTCTAAAGCAATATTCTTCGTAATCTCAAGAAGTTCTTCCCCAAATTCAGCCATCATGCTTTCACACTGGGCCGTCGTCCGAACATCATTCCATAAAATGGCTGGGCGTAAGACTTCCTTTTCTGAATTTAAAACGACCAAACTATGCATTTGCCCAGAAAAACTAATTCCTGTCAGTTTTTCGGTAAAATCAGGGACTTCAGCTGCTAACGTTTCAAAAACTTTTTCGCAAGCTTGCAGCCATTCCGCTGGATTTTGCTCACTGTACCCTGTAGCTGGATGGAGTAAGGGGTAGTCAGCTGTTGCACTTCCTTGGGACTTTCCATTTTCATCCATTAATAATCCTTTTAAAGAACTGGTTCCTAAATCAAGTCCTAATACGTAAGCCATGTTGCCACTCCTTTTGTTTAAAACAAGAAATCGTTTAAACGAGATTTCACGAATTCTAAGTGATCGGATGCCATCTTGATTTCTTCATTGGCTAAAGCGTAAGTCGTTAAGCTTTCTAGATCTTCTTCACCAGCCACAATTTTCGCACCAATTCCTGTACGATAACTTGCGTAACGTTTTTCTTTTAATTCATCAAAGAAACGAGCTTCTTTTAGTGCAGCTGCAGCTTTTAATCCACGAGCGTAGGTATCCATGCCTGCAATATGCGCTAGGAATAGATCTTCCATTTCAAAAGAAGAACGACGCACTTTTGAATCGAAGTTAATCCCACCTGGTGCAATGCCGCCATTTTCTAAGATTTCATACATTGCCAAGGTCGTGTCATGAACGTTTGTTGGGAATTCATCCGTATCCCAACCGAGTAGGGGGTGCCCTTGGTTGGCGTCAATCGAGCCTAACGCGTCATAACAGCGAGCCACATTTAATTCGTGTTCGAAAGTATGCCCTGCGAGTGTCGCATGGTTGGCTTCAAGGTTTAATTTGAAGTCTCCTTCTAAATCATATTTTTGAATAAAGGCCATGGCTGTTGCTGCATCATAATCGTATTGGTGGCTTGATGGCTCTTTTGGTTTTGGTTCGATTAGAAATTGCGGCTTGTGCCCAATTTTCTCTCCGTAAGCAATCGCCATCTTGAATAAACGTGCAATATTATCTTGCTCAAAGCCCATATCTGTATTTAACAAGGATTCGTACCCTTCACGACCACCCCAGAAAACATAGTTCTCGCCGCCTAATTTCTTGCTAATGTCTAACCCTTTTTTGACTTGTGCTGCAGCATGGGCAAAGACATCCGCATTATTCGAAGAAGCCGCCCCATTCACAAAGCGTGGATTTGAAAACATATTCGCCGTATTCCATAATAATTTAATGCCCGTTTCATCCATTTTTTCTTTTATTAAATCTGTAATTTCATCAATATTTTGGAAAAATTCTTCTAATGAATCGCCTTCTGGTGCAATATCAATATCATGGAAACAGAAGTATTCAACATCTAGTTTCACTAAAATTTCAAAAAAAGCTGCGACACGATTTTTTGCCGTATCCATTGGTGTTTCCCCCCACCAATTACGAACGTTGACTGGGCTACCAAATGGATCTGAACCGTCTTGTGTCATTGTATGCCAGTAAGCCACGGCAAAGCGTAAATGCTCCTTCATTGTTTTTCCTAAAACGATTTCTTCAGGGTTATAGTGACGAAAGGCGAAAGGATTTTCCGTTTTTACTCCTTCGTACTGAATTTTTGCAATATTTTCAAAATATACCATTGTTGTTTCCTCCTAATTTTTATTTGATAACTCCTGAAACTTCCTTTAAGATAATAGCTAAGATTATCGCTAAGAAAGAAGTGAAAGGAGTGAAAATTGATGTCAAACGAATTTGAGCTAATTGAACACCATCAATCAAAAGGTGTTCACGCCTTCTTAATTGAGATGAAGTACCGGCGCCCCCATTTACATACAGACCTTGAACTGATCTATGTTGTCGAAGGACAACTGATTGTTCAAACGGAAGGCCAACAATATCTCGTCAAGCAAAAGGAATTCCTCACGATTAACTCTTGCCAGTTACATGAACTCATTTCAAAGGAACGGGCAAAACTACTCATTTTGCAACTAGGGACGAAAGAATTTGAAGCTTTTTTCCCACAAATCAATGAACTTGCTTTTAATAATCATGCTTTTTCTAAGGTTCAGACGGAACTTTTTTCAGACTTGCTCCAACACTTTTTAAAAACTTGTCTCGCTTTTTTTCAAGAAAAAGACTACTTTGCTTTAGAATGCCACGGACAGGCGTCATTGACGTTATTTTATTTGCTTCAATGCGCACCTTATGAAGTCATCCCCGAAGCAAAACAGAGTGCCCATCTCATCCGCCAAGAACGAATTCGACGGATCAGCCAATACATTGACCAGCATTTTCATGAAAAAATCTTACTAGCAGAGATTGCGGAGCAGGAAGATTTATCGATTAATTACTTATCCCATTTTTTTCATAAAAACTTCGGCTTGTCCTTCCAAAGCTATTTGAACTTGATTCGTTGTGAAAAGGCCTATTTTTTATTAACCAATACGGATCATGGCTTGCTTCATATCAGCGAAGCATGTGGTTTTTCTGATTTGCGTTACTTCAACCGGGCCTTCAAAGAACTCTATCGCTGCACCCCAAAAGCATTCCGTCAGCAGATGACGACGCCCCTAGAAACGACGACAAGCGTTCTGGGGAAAGAACAATTAGATCAGCAAAATATTTATTCGAAAGCCGAAAGTACCAAGTTCCTAGAAACTTTTTCTATTCTTGAGCGCCGTTCATAAAGCGTTTCCAACTTTACGACCTTATCTTAACAAGTTTTCTAGATGATTTCTCGAACTTTCTTATGGTAACAGATAGACTATCTTGATATCTGATAGAAAAAAAGAAGCTTTTTATTTTTATAAAAACGGCAAGATTTGCGAGTTTCATTCATATTTCAAACCCTTTTGACACAAAAATGCCACACAAATCTTGTATAGTAGCGAATAGGAGGTTTTTACGATGCAAAAATTATTAATTGTCGATGATAACCAACAAATCACATCGATTTTAACAGAATATGCAAAAAAAGAAGATTATCAAGTCGTGACTGCCTATGACGGAGAGGAAGCCCTGACACTTTTTCATAGGGAAGAACCTGACGTCATCTTGCTAGATGTCATGATGCCCAAAAAAGATGGCTTCGCCGTTTGTCGGGAAATTCGCGAAACTTCCAACGTCCCGATTTTAATGATTACTGCTCGGGGAGAAGATTTCGAACGAATCATGGGCCTAGAAATTGGAGCAGACGATTATATTGTGAAGCCCTTTTCTCCCGGTGAAGTCATGGCACGAATTAAGGCCATCATGCGACGCATTCAACGAGAGGAAATCTCTCATCAACGATTTGCCTTTGATAATTTGAAAATCAACCTAGACGACTACACCGTTTCCATTGATCATGAAAATATTCTATTAACAAAAAAAGAAGTCGATTTACTTTGGACCTTAGCGACCAACCCTCAAAAAGCCTATTCTCGAGATGAGTTACTCAATTTACTCTGGGGTTTTGATTATTTCGGCGATACACGCACCGTTGATAGTCATATTAAACGTTTACGGGGAAAACTTGGAAAGAGTGCCCACCCAAATTGGGAAATTAAAACGATTTGGGGTGTCGGTTATAAATTCGAGGTTGTCACAAATGAAAAACAATAAGATTGCAGTTAAATTAGGCTTGTATTTTACAGGTACCTTAGTCTTATTTGCTTTAACAATTGGTATGATTTTCTTTTTCTTATTTAAAAACTACATGGTCGATGTTCACCGAGAAGACTTGGTTCATTACGCTCAGTCCATCGCCGGAGAATTAGCCGAGGAGCAAAATGCCAGCAGTCATCAACGCATGATGAGTGATACGAGTGCCTACTTACGTTTTATTCAAGATGTTGTCGGCGACGATGTTTGGCTTGTTGATGAAGAACTCAATCTCTTAGCCACTGGAGGAAATACCCATGGGAGTGGCCGAGAAAACGGGAACGGTCATGGACGGATGAGACAGCAAGAGGAAGAAGTGATTCTCCAGAGCAACCTTTCTGATTTACCTGAAAACGCCCAAGACTTAATTGCCAAAGTTTTTCAAGGAGAAACGACTTTTAGCGAAGGCTTCAGTACGAATTTGAATCAAGCGACTTTGACTGTTGGTGCACCGATTACGAATCTTGAGGGCGAAATCTGGGGGGCCATTTTAATTCACTCAGCCGTCAGCGATACGACAGCAGCGATTAAAAAAGGCTTTAACTTACTGGCGCTCAGTTTAATTTCTGCCTTGATTTTAGCTTTAATTTTGGTGTCATTCTTAGCCTATTCCTTTACAAAACCCCTATCAAAAATGAAAACTGCCGCCTTGCGTCTTGCCCAGGGGGATTATCAAGCGCAAACAAACGTGTCACAAAAAGATGAAATTGGAGAATTGTCCCAAGCGATTGATACTTTAGCCCTACGCTTAGACGAGGCTAGTCGTGAGAGTGAAAAACTCGAACAGATGCGACAAGATTTTGTGGCAAATATTTCCCACGAACTACGAACACCAATCACGGTCATGCGGGGTTCTTTAGAAGCCCTCACAGATAAAATTGTGACAGAGCCGGCAAAGGTCGATGACTACCACCAACAAATGTTGACCGAAGCCAAGTTTCTCGAACGTTTAGTCGGTGACTTGTTAGACTTGTCTCGCTTACAAAATATTGATTTTCAAATTGAAAAAGCCCCTCTCAGCTTACAAGAAGTCTTACAAGATACTTTACGGAGCGCCGGACAACTCGCCCAAGAGAAAGAGATTACCTTCGACTTATCTCTAAGCAAAGCCCCTTTGATTATTCAAGGAGATTATGGTCGTTTACGCCAAATGCTTTTAATCGTCTTGGACAACGGGATTAAATTTTCTCCCCGGAAAAGTCGGATTCGCGTCAGACTCACAGAGGATGTTCTGGAGATTGAAGATCAAGGGCCGGGGATTCCACCCGAGCAATTGCCTTATATTTTTGACCGCTTCCACAAAACTTATGGCGAAACAAATAAAGTAGGTACCGGGCTCGGCTTAGCCATTGCAAAACAAATTGCCGATCGACACAACCTCCCGCTCACAGCAAGAAACAGCAACAACAAAGGAGCGATTTTTGCTTTTAACTTTGCAAAGGTTGAGAAATTCCATCCTGAGACTTTATAAAATCAACATCAAAAAAACTTGTAGCGACACTCGGTCCATAATAACCGAGGGCTACAAGTTTTTTATTTTAAAGGGTAATCCAGTATTTTTCATAGTGTCGTTTTTCTGCTGCTTGATAGACGGTTTCTTGAAAGACGCCTCCACAACTTAAAATCACTTGCCGACTGCCTTGATTTTCTGGGTCACAAGTAATTAAAACTTCGGTTAAACCTTCTTCTCGTGCTTTTTCCAAACAAGCTCGTAGCATCGCCTTGCCATGGCCTTTTCGACGCGCACTAGGGCGAATCGAATAACCAATGTGCCCACCGTAATTCTTCAAATACTCATTTAGCGCACAGCGTAATTGAATCATTCCAATAATTTCCCCTTCAGTCTCATCGACGTAAATATATTGGATGCTGCGAACAAAAGTAACAGGTACAGTCTTCGCATTTGAAAAAAGTTCATTTCGTTTCAGCCATTGACCAACGTCGTCATTTTCTCGCAATGAACCCATTCCAGCTAGCACACTTTTTTCCTCCACCATTTCCCGACGGAAACGGCGGACAGCTGCTTCCCACTCTTGTGTCGGTTCGATTAATTGATTTGCCATACATTCACTTCCTCCTTTTAAATGTGAACTTCGAATTATTAGTAATGGTAAGTGATAGAATGTCAGAATCGTGCCTTGCTGTCAAGTTTTTGTCGGTAAAAAACACCTTTTTCTCTTTCCTTTGACACATCTTTGCCATACTTACTTGTTATGATACAAATATAGAAAAGAAATTGGAGGAATCAACTATGAAAAGAATGAAGAAAGTAGCTATCGCAGCTGGAATTTTTTTCGCTGCAACCATTACCTCAGCATCCGTTTTTGCTGCATCCGACCTTTCAGGACAAACGAATGACTCGAATGAAGAAAGACAAGAAAACACGTGGAAAGAAAATCGACAATCTCATATGCAAGAACAAGTCGAAGCAGGCTATTTGACCCAAGAAGAGGCAGATGAAATGACCGACTGGATGGATCATCGTGAAGGTTCTTGCCATGGCAATCGACAAAACCACTCAATGAACAACCAAAAGAATGAAAACACAGGGACAGGGTCTCATCATCGTGGGATGGGCGGCCAGCATCACCGTATGTGGCGTGAATAATCGCATAAAAAGGGACCGACTGAATGACTCTTACAGAGAGTTTTATCACACGACGCATCAATCCCTGTTCCTATTTCCGAGGAAGACTGCAATTTTTAAGGCAGTCTTTTTTTATTTTTTTGAGGGGAATAAGAAAGCGAAAGAGTCTCGATTTTTAAGCCATTTGGAACAGCCTTTTTTCCCCCTCCTTGCTATAATTAGAAGTGTTCGATTTGAAAAGGAGGAGCAAGATTGTCAGCTTACGAAGATATTCAAAAAAGTTTGAGAACTATCGAGAAAAACTTAAACAAACAATTAACCGTTCAAGAACTCGCACATGACGTTGGCTATTCCGTTTCGCACTTTTGTAAGCTTTTTCGTTTGTATCAAAAATCTTCCCCAATGGACTATCTTCGACAATTACGTTTAATACGAGCTCGAGAAGAATTAACATCGGATAAAAAAATGCTAGAAATCGCACTTGATTATGGATTCGAAACGGCTAGCGGTTTTTCAAAGGCTTTTCGAAAAGAGTTTGGCTACAGTCCTACTTTTTATCGCAGTCAAAATCAATGGCTGCAAATTCCCGCTTACCCAACATCTTTAAAAAAAGAAGCATTGACCATCCAATTTAGAAAAAAAGAGGCTTTTAAAGTAGCTGGCTATGGCATTCAAACGAATTTGCACTATAAAGAAACAAAAGACATCGCTGCCTATTGGGATAAATATGACGGTGAATCGCTAGAATTGAAAATGTACACTCAATTACAGCCACCCCGACATGGTGAAGTTGGCCTTTGTATCACGAATCCAGAAAAAAATACCGTTGAATATTTATTTGGTGTCATTATCGAAAATGAAGAGAAGGTCACAGCTGAGATGCTCGTAGCCGATATCCCTGCTGCAGAATATATCGTTTTTACCACACCACCCATTCATACGGTTGCACAGGTTTCTGAAAATCGAATGGATCCTTTTTCAGAAGTAATACGGGAAACTTGGCGCTTTATTTTCTTTGATTGGTTTCCAAAAAGTGGGTTTTTCTTCGATGATACAAAAACCGCTTTTGAATTTTATGATGAACGTTGTCATGGTTTAGAGGATGTTGTGATGGATATTTTTATCCCGATAAAAAGAAAGAACAAAGAGAAAGAGAGGCAAAGAGATGTTTGCTAATTATGGCCCTTTAAGCACTGCTGTTTACGACTTAAGTAAACCAGTTGGATGCTCGATTCATGGGGATATCGAGTATTATCTCAAACGACTCACAAACGAAAGTGGTATGATTTTAGAAGCTGGCGTGGGTTCGGGACGCTTTTTCATTCCTTTACTTGAGCATGGCTATCAAGTTGAAGGGATTGATCAGTCAAAAGAAATGTTAGCCGTCTGTCAAAAAAATTGTGAAGAAAGACAACTTTCTCCCGTACTCTATGAAGGAAGCTTCAGCGATTATTCTTTTGATAAAAAATACGATGTCATCGTGATTCCAACGGGATCTTTTTGTCTCATTGATTCAATCACACACGCAATTCAGACAATCACTCACTTTTATCAGCATCTAGCTCCTGGTGGGCGTCTAATCCTTGACCTCGTCGTTCCTAGTGATTTTGTAGTCGGTGAACAAGTTTCAACTGCTTTCCACTTAACCTCAGAGGAGGGCATCTTACTCAAAAGTCATTCCATCGCGATTGATTGGATCAATCAAACAACCTTGACTTACCTCACTTATGAAAAGTGGCGAAATGGGCAGTTAATGGCTTCCGAACTACAATCTTTTGGTTTACGATGGTATGGATTAACAGAATTTACTTTGTTACTTGAAAAGATTGGCTTTTCAAAAATTACTTGTTCTGCTGACTACGAATATCTAAAACCGGCTTCCACCACGTCGCAGTTGTTGACTTTTGAGGCTTATCGAATGTAAAGAAGACCGATGTTAGTCAAAGGATGCTCCCTTGACTAACATCGGTCGGATTCTTTTCAATATTTCAGACGCATGTACAAACAAATTTGATTCCTCTTTTACCTCGAACGCTTTTTGTTCGATAACCGAATCATTTGCGTACAGTAACTGCTGATCATGCGCCACCAAACTCCCTAATTGTGGATCAAAGTAGGCCGGACCCGAGAATTACCCAGTTTAACGACGCGAAAGATTCCTGATTCAGTGCTGCAATCACCAGATGATCGATTGGTTTCATTTCACGAATAGGCATATCCAACCTTTTCCTACTGATTACGCTTTTTCCACTTTGATTAATCTTGTTTTTTCGAAGGTGCCGTATTTTGCCGTGAGTTTGATCTCATTTGTGTCTGGTAAAGTCCTTACCCAACAAACAGCCGAACCACCAATTAAGGGAACCTCATTGCCACCAATCACTTCGCCGCCCTCATTTTCAAGACGTACACTGCCCATTAAAAACGGTAAAAGATTGCCTTTTTGATCGACCACGCGCATGGTTATTTTTGTTGCAGCCCAACGATCGGAAGGGACTAGCACCTCATGACTCGCCTCTACAACGAGGTCCGTAAGCACGGGTTCATTGGTGTATTCTTTGACCGCAACGACTTCACCATCTAAGTACCCAATCACATCTAAAGGCCCAAAAGGTTCACCCCAAAGGAAATTAAATTCTTTTAAGACAATTGGTGGATACGGTAAATGATTGAACTGCCCGTCGGCTTCACGCTGATAGAAACCACGAGATTTTCCATTATAACGAACTTCGATTTCATCGCAATTCGTAAAGACGTAGATTGGCACACTTTGCGCCATATTACGATCTCCACGTGTCCAATTCGTTAAAGGAACCATCACAGGATTTTGTTTCGGGTCTTGCTGACTAGCATAGACGCTTGCCGCAAACTTGCTGACACGGAAATTATCCATCACGCCATGGTAACAAAGGCGATCGCCGCTCCCAAAGTTTTCATGCGTATGATAGTCAAAAGCACACCAACCAACAGCCCCACTAATATTCGGGTTCTCATAGGCCGCATTGACGACTACGGCATGACGCATCGCATGTTCAATCAGACGTTCTTCTTGGTCAAAACGTTTTGTCGGATACATATGTCCTGCATATTCGGTGACAAGATAAGGCACCTTTTCTCCAACTACTTGTTCCACCGTGCGTAAACCTTTACGTTCGACTTGGACATTATCATAGGTTGCCACTTCAATTTCGCGTTTTAAACGGATGGTGTCCCCGCCATCATAAGAAAAATCGTTCATGGTATACACATCTTCTAAAAACTCACTCTTTTCTAAGTAACGCACACCACCTGTTTGTCGAGTCGGATCCAATTTACGACATAATTCATTGGTTTGCGTATAGAGTGCATGATGATCATCGGATTCATTGACGCGCACCCCCCACAAGACAATACTCGGATGATTGCGATCGCGTAAAACCATCTCTGCCACGTTTTGTAAGAGTACTTCGTGCCATTCCCCTTCACCAATATGTTGCCAGCCTGGAATTTCTTCAAACACCAGCAACCCTAACTCGTCACAGGCAGCAATGAACGCAGGACTTTGCGGATAATGAGATGTTCGTACCATGTTTAGACCAAGTTCATGTTTTAAAATCCGAACGTCCTCCACTTGCCACTCTTCTGGCATGGCGTAACCAACATAAGGATAATCTTGATGGCGATTTAAACCAATGATCGGATAATTTTCACCATTTAAATAAAATCCTTCAGATGTAAATTCCGCTCGACGAAAACCGACTTTTTCATGGTATAAAAGATCCTCTTCTTCAAGGATGGTTAATTCGTAAAGCGTCGGGTTTTCTGGTGACCATTCTGTCACTGTCATTTCTGGAAATTCAAAAGTATTTTCGCCAGATAGGGCTTGATAAGTCCCTTCAATGGCCAGGTCTTCTCCAGTCAACAGGATTTGAAGATTGCCAGGAACTTCTGTTTGAAAGTGCAATTTTGCTCGATAGGTCGTAGATTCGATATTCTCAATGGCAAAAAAAGGTTCTTCAATGAATGTTCCTCGACGTTCAATTAAAAAGACATCTCGATAGATCCCCCCATACGTCAAATAATCAATTGCTCCACCAAAAGGAGGCACATCTTCTCTTTCAGAACTATCAACAACCACTGCTAACAGACTGTCGGGATGCACATCTGGTAATTCTACCTCAAAAGGCGTATAGCCCCCCTTATGCGTAAGTAAATGCTCACCATTTAAATAAACCTCCGCAACCGCCATTACACCTTCAAAACGGACAAAATTCCGCACACTTGGATTCAAATGGAGTTTTCTAAAATAGCAGGTTTTCTTTTGATAACTCTTTTCATCAAAATATTGATAAGGCAAGGCAACCGTATTATGCGGTAATTGCACCGCCTCAAAATCGGTGAGTGCTGTTTCTTTTTCTAAATTTGGTCGGTAGTTCTCACTAAAAAACCATTGATCATTGATTCGTTGTTTGCGTTCCATTATTCTTCCTGCTTTCATTTTTTATGCGTTTCTCTCACTCAGCGGATTGCTGACTTTCGATCCACCTTCGAGAAACGTTTTTTATTTTTTTCGTTCGAGTTTCATTTCTGCTTTTTCAAATCGTACCAAACAAGTGTCTCCTCGCTCTTCAATCAGTGTCACACCAAGAAGTTGGTAATCTGTTGCGAGATTCGCATAAGTGACCTGGAGCATTTGTCCACTTTTTCCATAAACAATGGCTTCTTGGAGCTGGTTTTGTTGCCAAGAAAAATCAACAACCAATCCACCACGTGCACGAAAACCGGTGACCTTACCTTCTGACCATGTTTTTGGCAGTGCCGGTAAAAAGATCAGCGATTCGACGTGACTTTGGAGCAATATTTCTTGAACAAGTGCAAGGTAGCCTAAGTTCGCATCAATTTGAAAAGGCGGATGCGTCGCCAAAAGATTTTCATGTAAACATTGCTCAAAAAAACCTTGCAAAATGGCTGCAACCTGTTCACCATTTCCTATTCTAGCCCAGAGCAATCCCCGGTGGATCATGCTCCACCCCGTCGTCCCTAATCCCCGTTCCACAAGAGAAATCTTAGCAGCCGTCGCAAGTGGCGTGTCTTTTTTAATCCGATGTAAAGGATAAAGTCCTAACAAATGGGATACATGGCGATGGCTCGCTTGAAATTTGTCGACACTGCCGAAATCGGTCTCTTCAAACCACTCTTTCAACTGACCGGCTTCTCCGATTTCCTCTGTTCGAATCTGCTCAGACAAGGCCTGCCAACGAGCCACTTGCGGCTCATCTAATTCTAGTTGCCGCGCACTGGCAATCGTATTTAATAGGAGCTGTTGAATTAAGACATGCTCATAAACATTGCCTAAAGTAATTGGCCCGTGTTCAGGCGAATAGGCCGGTGCAGAATAATAACGTTCGTCTTTTGGGTTAAAAACCAAGGCTTGTTCAAAAAAACAAGTCGCTTCTTTTAAAATCGGATAAATCCGAGCAAGATAGGTTTGATCCAAGGTAAATAAATACACATCGTATAGATTTTCCAAAATCCAAGGAACGACTGCAGGTGACCATCCCCACTCAAAATCCCATCCCGGGCCGGTAAAACCAAACGGAGTTGTTTGAGTATGCGCGGTAAAACCATTCATAGGTTTTTCTTCATCACTGATAATTTGATGATAAGCTGCTGCTGTTAAACGTCCTGGTGCACGTAAATGTTCGACGTAGGCGACGAGCGGCTCGATGGTCTCAAGTAAATTCCCACCTGCTGCCCCCCAATAATTCATTTGTAAATTCACGTTCAAATGATAATCTGACCCCCAAGGTGGCGTATTCGTTTCATTCCAAACCCCTTGCAAATTACTCGGTAAGCCTCCTGGACGCGAAGAAGAAATCAACAGATACCGTCCAAAATGATATAACAATTCGACCAGTGGCAACCCACCTGCTGCCATGATTTGATTGACTGGACCTTCACTCTTTCCGCCTAAATCAAGAGTTACTCGGTTAAACAACTCCTGATAATCTTTTAGGTGGCGTTCTTTTAAATGAAGAAACCCTCGTTCTAAGCCGTTGGTGATTCGCTCTTCCAACAGTCCTTGCGGAAAGCTTTGGCGATAGGTTGGAAAAATTGGTGCGTAATCGGTCACAGCACTAATGATCATCGTTGCCTCCGAACAATTTGAAAGTCGGATTCCTCCATCTTCAAAAAGCAAGGTTCCCTCCGAATACTCGAAAGCGAGCATTAGACCAAATTGTAAGTGATTATCACTTAAATACCCTTTTACACAAAAACCATGGGGGGTTTCTTTTATCTGGTGTGGATGCTCTGTTTGAAAACAAAGAAATAAATCAAGTGCCTCTTGGCTTTGAAAATGATGCACAAATAATTGATCTGGAAAGCTCATAAAACTCGTACGTTTCACCTGGTTATTGCCAATCTGAAATTGTACTTGATGCACACCTGTTTCTAAATCTAAAGCTCGTTGATAATGACTCACATCCGTTTCACCAAATTGGTAACCGATGACTAATTCACCTAAATTTTGATAGGAGCCATACCCTTCTTTTAAACCAACCAACGCTTCTTGACAGCGCGAGGTCGCCTGTGCATTCTCACCAGCTAAAAGTAAGGCTTGAATTTCTTTCAATGCTTCATGTCCAGAGGATTGATTGCCGTGATGATAGACTTGATTGGGTAACGGACCGCCATTAATCAAACTTTCTTCGTTTAGTTGGATGACTTCTTGAAAGACTTCGCCTCCAAGCATCGCACCTAGGCTGCCATTTCCAATGGGTAACCCAAAACGCGACCAAGTACCGTCGTCTCCTTCATGTCGACGTTTCGTTAAACGACAAGGTCTGTCAAAATACAGTTTCTTACGCACCTAGCCTCAACTCTCTTTCCATTTTGACTTTTCTACCAAACTTATTATGTCAAAAAATGAATTCGTTTCCAATGTGTTAAATTATTTTCTTACCTGATTATTCTATTCTAGTAAGTCACTTCTGTACGAAAAAACAGACTCCTAATCGTTTAATAGACAAGGGTCTGTTTTGGCAAGTTGAAATAACCACCTATTCCATACATCATAAAAGCATAAAGCGTTTATTTTATTTAAATGATAGTTTAAAATTCCAATCAAAAATTTGATCACTAAAACGATATTTTTCGAGTAAATAAGGGCCGCAACTATTCGAACCAATCCCATTTTGCTTGTAATCAATTGTCAAATAATGTCCTATCACTTCCGGCAAATCATAAGAATGTCTAGCTATGCTTAATTCTTCCGATGAATAAGGAATAAAGCTAAAGTTAAACGTTTCTTGACTTGTAATTTCACATGTTTGATTCCCCTTCACTTTTACCTCGATTGTCTTCCAATGATTCCCATTTTCCTGTGGTTTTAGATAATTTTCAAATAATTCGCTGATTTCTTGATTATGCTTGCCAAAATAGCTTGCATGATGTTTATCAACGTAACTATCATACGGTCCATATCCTAGATAATCGACTTGATTAAACTGCTTATTGAGTGGAAAAACTATCCCAAAACGTGGAAAATCGGGCAAATTCATTCCTTTTATGACTTTAAATTCGTACACGATTTCTCCAGCATTATGGACTGAAACCGTCAAATCTAAAGTCAAGATGTTTTGAGTTTTGGGTTGCCCTAAATGATAATGCCCATGAAATGTAACGCCATTTTCATTTTGTTCAAAAGAAAATTCAAGCAGGTTCCAGACTGCCGATTCATATCCTGCTTCACGCCATTCATTAGCAATATTACGATCATTATCTGTTGGTGCACGCCAAATAGATAATTTACTAGGTTCAACGAGTAATACTTCACCTTCAACAATCATTTGCTCGAATGTCCCTGTTCGAGAGTCAAAAAAATAGGTGAAATGAGGATTTGATAGGACATATAGATCTTTTTTTTGTTCTAAGAGAATGGGCATTCCTATTGATGGCGAATATAGCTGACCACTCACTTTTTTTCCTTCTTGAATCATTTTTTGCTGATGTGCAATTTCGTCTCCAGATTGATTCAATAATACAAAATCAACCGTCACATAGTCCATTTCTGTCGTTTGTGGGAGTACACAAGGAACGATCATTTTTGATAACGGTCCTAGCTCGCTCAAATCTAAGAATAGCTCTTGACTTTTTTCACCATTTATTGACACACTCAAAGTTGCATTAAACTCACTTCCCGTCAAAAAGGATTGAATATTACGGAGAACTATTCGATTTTCTTCATCTATTTTTAATTGAATCGGCGAATGAATGTTTCGATACTCGATGGCACTACTCGTCAGTCGTCGATCAGGAAACAGCAAGCCATCTACACAAAAGTTTGAATCATGTAAACTTTCACCAAAGTCTCCACCATAACCCAAAACACGTTCTCCTTTATCGTTATCATAATACATAGCGTGATCTGCCCATTCCCAAACAAACCCACCAATAAAACTTGGATATTTTTCCATCAAATCAAAGTAGTCTGCTAAGTCTCCTGGTCCATTTCCCATAGCATGGGCATATTCACATTGCAAAAATGGTTTATTTATCGTATTTCCTTCACAATAACGGATAATGTCTCTTAGCGGGGAATACATTCGACTAACCACATCTAAACAAGAAAAATCATTTTTTCTAGATATATCTGGTTCAGCTGCACGTTCATTGTGAATAAGACGAGTATCATCTAGTTCTCTTACTCTCGCTTGTGCTTTTTCATAATTAATTCCGTACCCAGACTCATTTTGCATAGACCACATAAAAATTGATGGCCGATTTTGGAAAGGGATTATAGAGCGAAGCACACGATCTTCGATAATTTTTCCGAACATTTCATCTCGCGCCATTAAATTATAATCTGCACTCTCACCGAATAAATTTACCACTCCGTGTGATTCGATATCTGCTTCACTCAATACATAAAAACCCATCTCATCAGCTAGTTCGTAAAATTCCGGTGACTTCGGATAGTGAGCTGTTCGAATAGCATTCATATTTAATGCTTTCATCTTATCCATTTCCACACGATAATCTTCTTTTAACATTGATGGGCCGACATCAGGATGAGAGTCATGATGATTCACTCCATAAATTTTAATAGGTTGACCATTTAAGTACAGTACTCGATTGGCGATTGTAAACGCTCGAAAACCAACTTTCTCACGAATAAATTCACCTTTCGCTTCAATAATAAGAGAATACAACGAGGGCGTTTCTGCTGTCCAATAATGACAATTCCTTATCTCCAGTTCAAATGATCCGACAGTAGCACCTTCTTTTAACACCTCACCATTTGGAGAGAGTAAAGTATAACTCATCTCCCCTTGATAATCCGTTTTAAACTTCAACACACCACTTTTTTTAGAAATATCAATTGGAGTCTCAATTTTATAATCCCATAGCCCTTCAATTTCTCTTTGAATTATATAAACCGAACGTATAATTCCTGTTGTTCGAAACTTATCTTGATCTTCAAAATATGTTCCGACGCACCATTTCATCACGAGAACTGTGATTTGATTTTCTCCATCTCTAAGATAGGATGAAATATCAAACTCCGAATTAGAGTGAGTGACTTGATCATAACCTACGAAATGTTCATTCACCCAAACATACATATTTGAGTCTACTCCCTCAAAATTTAAATAATAAGCTTGGTCTTCGAGCAAAGAGGGTTCAAACGTTCGACGATAAATTCCACATGGATTATTAAAAGGTGTATAGGGTGGGTCATAAGGAATTGGAAAACTCACATTTACATATTGATGAGCATCATACCCTTGATTTTGAATACAGCTTGGTACAGATATTTTTTTATGCAAATCTAATAGTGGGATTTGCATAAAATCAACTGGAATCTCATGAATTGAAGAATAAAAATCAAAATCCCACTGACCGTCTAAAAGCATAAAACGATCTGATTCTTGCCGGTTTTCGGATAGAATTGCTGCTTTTTTTGTTGAAAAAGGAACATAATAATTTCTTAATGGTGCAGTATTCACTTCTATAACAGACAAATCTTGATAATATTTATTTTGGAACATTTTTTCACCTCGCTAGTATACTTAATGAGTTCTAATGATACCCGCTACTAGCTGTATCGTCATAATTGAAACCTGAAAAATCAACAGGATGGGAAACTTGACAAAACAGCTGCTTCTTTTCTTGTAATTCCTCAAGCCCTACTCCGAAGTCTAAATATCGTTGAATTTTTCTGCTTGTTGTTTTTAGACGCGAAATGCTTGCTGCATACCTTCTTTCTAGTACTTCCCAACCATTCGCTTTGTAATAGTAATCCCAAATCTCTTCATGAAGTGTTTGTAATTGCGTGTACTTTTCAATTAATTTTTCGATTCTGATTGTTTGAATTTTCTTTAGCTCGAACACATCTTTCGTTAAGTATGCTTGTTGTAAATCTACCCCTAGCGTCGCCTTTAATGCCAATACTTGTGCAAGACAAAGGTAACGTTCTTGAACCCTGTTTATAATTCCAATGTTTTCCAATGGCATCGCTTCAATTTTTTTTGCTAATTTTTCGTAATAGTTTCCGAGAGTGTGATGAAATTTTTCTTCATACAAGTAAATATGGGCATCATAAATTCCTAACAACGGATCTTGCCATAAAATAGATTTGCTAATATTTCCCATCATAGGATTATTTTTTAACATGCCAAAAACTTCATCAAAATAAGTCAATTCGTATAAAAAAGTATATGTTCCTTCTCCAATCAAGAAGTCGAGTGAACGGCGAATTTGTGAGGACGTAATTGTGGAACCATATATAGCTTCACAGTAATAATACATGCTAATTAGAGCATGTAAATGTTCCGTCTCCTGTCCATCGTCTCCCCAAGTAGTTAACATCGTGCGTCCTAGCCCCAAATCTCGACAAGCCTTAATCCCTGCAATCATCGTATTAATTGATTTTCCATGATTAGGTGCAATCTTTCCAAAAATATGCGCTCCAGTTGCTAACATATAATTCTCTTTGTTACAAAAACTTAAATGGTTACGCATCACTCTTTTGTATTGTTCAATATCTTCACAACCGTAATCCCAATGAACATAAGTTAAATGCTTTGGATACTCTTGAATATAACTCGGATCCATCTGAGCATCCGGATTATAGAGACGGCCTGTTTTCGTTTGATCTAACACTTTATAAACAAAATCACTCCAAATCATTGGTTTTAGGCCTACGTCTTCCGTTAACTGTATTACTCGTTTCAAATGTTTTAATATCAGCTCTACTCGAGGGGTGTAGCCATGGATATCAAGATATCTTACCAACCCAGCTTGATAAGCTTCATCCATTCCTAAATGAATACGATTCGACTGATACATTTCTTTACAAGAGTCAATCATTCTTTTTATTGTTTGGTAACTACGTTCTTCATCAATCAATAACGTGTGGGCATCTTCTTTCATTTCAAAAGTAGATGGCCACTTTAAAAACTGAGTTAAATGAGCCAGTGTCTGAATTGCCGGAACAACTTCAATTCCCATATGAGTCGCATACTCTACAATTTTTCTAATCTCATCTGCAGAGTAACCGCCACGTAAATAGCCAAAATAGCTTTCCTCTTTCACTTCATAAGTATCTTCTGTATAAAGATACAAAGTGTTAACCCCTACTGCTGCAAGATACATCAAAAACTCTTCTATTTTTTCTGTCTTCATCACTGCGTTACGAGAGAAATCAAGTGAGACAGCCACTTCTTGAATCGTTGTCTCTTCCTTGATTTGCTCTTGTCCACTCTCGAGTAATCTCGGATATAAAGTAAATAGTCCTCGATAGAATAAAACATCTGCTGTGTATTGAATCGTTACTGTCCCATTTTCTATTCGAACCGAAACAATTTGATTTTCTGAAGTAATCTTTTCAGAGACCAGATTGATCTTGTCGTCAAAGATACATGTACCCAGCTTTTTCTTTTTGAAAAGATTTAATACCTCTTGTTGCTCCTTACTTATTTGAAATTTCATGTGCAATCTCCTCTGATTGTAAACGTAGTAAACCCCTATTCATTAGATATAAACATCCTCTATTTATAAGAACAACGCCTCCAAATAAGATGATTGCTGGAAATAAAGGACACAGGACAATGAATAGGCTAACCAGCAACATCTGCAATAAATTTGTTGGAAAGGAATAAATTGTATATTGTAGCAAGTGTTTAAGTGAAGATGAATTTTCCCATTCTTCAATTAACAATAAATAATTGAACATTAAAGCGATACAAAATAGAAAGGACAAAAAGGAAAATATGCCAAATACTGTAAAAATTAATGGTGTTAGTTGAAAACATATCTTTGTATTTAATAATAAGTAAAAACCGACTCCACTCAACAATCCACCTTTAGCATTCGCTTTCAAGAAATATTTTTTATATGTTTTCCAAAATAAAACCATCAATTCTTTCCAATGACTTTCCTTACTTTTTTTTAGAGTGACTGACAAGGCTGCTATGGATGGGAAAAAACCGAACACAAGCACACCCAACAAGCTACATAGAAACGTTAAAAAATTTAAAATTAATATTTTAAATACCGTATCAAAGAACCGACTCCACTTGTTATCTTTCATTTACATTCCCCTTTCGATTCATGACAAAAAACAATCGCTAAGTAGCTCCCCCAGATTACAAGTCGAAAGAATCAATCCTTCTATACTTCTCTAGGAAAATCATACACTTAGCGACTGCAATATTTTTTCTTATTTATTTTTTAGCCACTCTTCATATTGGCGTTGTGCTTCTTCTTGCATACGAGGATTTCCTGCTTTGTCAATTTTATCTAACATTTCAGGTAAAACTTTTTCCGGATCCATCGTTCCTGTTTTAAGTGATGGCAAATATTGATCTAAAATACTACTAATACTCGCCATCTCTGTCCGGAAATTGGAAGAGTCAAAAGAAAAACCTAAGATTGGAGATTCTGGAGCATCTGATTGGAAATCTTGCGCAATTTTTGCATTTTTCTCACTTTCATCCGTCACCGGTGTCGTACTTGAGATTAAGTAACAATCTAATAACGCCCAAGCACCTTGATAATAATCTTTTGTGTTTGTCATTGTAATCGAACCATCTTCATTTCGATCATAATGTTGCCCTTCAATTCCATAAACAAGTAAATCAGCAACTTCTTTATCCGTATTAACATAATTCATTAATTTCATTGCCTCTTCTTGCTTCTTGCTCGATGCAGAAATCGCATGCATCCCAACACGAGCAAAGCCTGTTGTTTTATATGCATTATTAAGTGGCTTCAAAATTAAATCTTGTTTAGCTAAATTTACAAGCGCATTCTTAATTGACGTCTCATCACCACCAGATTCACGTTTGACTAACCAATTCCCACCATCAAGTGGAAAAGGATTCGAAGTAATAGTTGCTGCATCTTTCAAAATGTAGCCTTTTTGGTAGTATTCATGCATCGTTTTCATATTATTTTTCATCTCTTCAGATTCATAGACATTCATAATTTCATTTGAATTTCCTTCAAAAGGAACGCCTAATGTTTGACCATTAATAAAATCATATGGTGCATAAATACTTGTTTGAGTCATTCCGATTGGCGTAATCGACGGATCATCATTTTTTTCAGCAAATTTTTCTAAAACTGGTGCAAGATCTTGCAAGGTTTGAACGTTCTCAACATCTAAGTCATATTTATCAACTAATTCTTTATTAAAAACCCAGTATTCTGTTGTTGCAAGAGCATTGTTCACTGGAAAGGCATATAACTTATCTCCCATGGAAGCACCTTTAATAAATCCATCATTCAAGCGGTCCGTTGCTTCTTTTAACTCCTTATCTAAGTATGGCATCAAATCTAAGAAAGCTTCCTTATTTCCGTAATTTACATAGTCACTTCCGTTAATAAAAGCAATATCATATTCCTCACCTGAATTAATCATAACCCCAATTTTTTGTTGATAATCACCATCAGGGATTAATCGCATATCAAGTTCTAATCCAATGTCTTCTTTCATCTTCTCATTAACTTTTTCCATCACTTGATCAAAATCTTTTGGCTCTTCTCCTACCTGATACCAAATAACTTTTTCAACAGCTTCTTCTCCTATTACTTTCCCCTCATTTTTCTGACTTGATCCACATGCTGCCAATAACGTTGTTGATAATAAAACCATTCCTGCTAAAATTGTTTTCTTCCATTTATTCATTAATAATTCCTCCTATTCTTTTACGCCACCTATGGTCAAACCTTGAACAAAATATTTTTGGAAAAATGGATAAACAATAGCAATTGGTACTGTTGCAACAACAACCATTGCCATCCGAATTGATTCTTGAGGCAAACTATTTTGAATCGATTGTTGTTGTGCTAATGTCATGTCCGTATTTCTCGCCATGAAATCGATTGTATTTTGAATTTTCATCAATAAATACTGCAGGGGTAATAATTTATTGTTATCAATGTAAAGTAACGCATTAAACCAGTCATTCCAATACCCCAAAGATGCAAACAAACCGATTGTCGCTACACCAGGTAATGCTAGTGGTAAAACGATTTGAAAAAACACCCTCATTTCACTTGCACCATCCATTTTTGCAGATTCAATAATTGATTCGGGAATCGATTTTTTAAAGAACGTCCGTAAGACAATAACGTTGTACGGGCTAAAGGCTAACGGTAAAATTAATGCCCAGATTGTATTTTTTAACCCTAGCATTTTTGTCATAACTAAGTATGAAGGGACCATTCCTCCTGCAAAAAGCATAGTAAAAAACAAATAAAAAGTGAAAAACTTTCTGAATGGAAAGCTATTTCTCGACAAAACATAAGAATAAGTACCTGTCATCAATACTGCGATTACTGTACCGATAACGGTAATCATTAATGTGACACCTAAAGAAGTCACTAACTGACTCCCTTCACTAAAAATAAATCGATAGGCTTCGGTGCTCCACTCTTTAGGCAATAGCTGATAGCCATTTAAGGCGAGCGATTTTTCATCTGTTAAAGAGATAATAACTACAAAGACGAAAGGGAAAATACAACTAATAGCAAATACAATAAGCAAAATCTTAAATAGCCACTCAATTTTTTTTGGAAAATACATTTGTTGTTTTAAATCTGAAATCATTGATGAACCTCCCTTCTTTAAAATAATGCTGAACTAGGATCAATTTTATCTACTACTTTGTTTGTTACTAGGATTAAAATAAAACCTACAAACGACTGATAGAGTCCTGCCGCTGTCGACATGCCAATATCTCCATTGTTCATCATGCTACGATATACATAAGTATCTAAGACATTTGTTACGTTGGTCAGTGCACCAGAATTTCTCGGTAATTGATAAAATAAACCGAAGTCTGCCCGAAAAATACTACCAACTGATAGAATTAACATAATCACAATAATTGACCGTAAATGGGGCAAGGTCACGTGGCGGATTTGTTGCCATTTCGTTGCCCCATCAACCAAAGCAGCTTCATAATAGGTCGTATCTATCCCCATAATGGATGCGTAATAAATAATTGAACCATAGCCTACACCTTTCCAAAGGCTAGTAAAAACAAGAATAAAAGGCCAGTACTTTGGTTCGCTATACCAATTAATGGCTTCTAAATTAAAGAATTGCAAAATACTATTGAAAACACCTTTATCTGTACTTAAAAAAGCATACGCAAAATAACTAATAACGACCCATGATAAAAAATTAGGAAAAATAACAACTGTTTGCAGACGCTTAATAAATTTTTTACTTGAAATCTGGCTTAAGATAATAGCAAAAGTTACCGTAAGTAATGTACTGAGTATAATACCTGCTACATTATACAAAACAGTATTTCTAGTAATAACCCATGCATCTTGTGAAGCAAATAAAAACTTAAAATTCTCAAACCCCACCCAGGGACTATTGATTAGACTACTAAAGAAACCATCTGGTGAAATTCGATAATCTTTAAAGGCAATCACAATCCCAAACATTGGGACATAACAAAAAATCAGTAGCCATAGCGCCCCCGGCAACAACATCAATAATAGCGCACGATTTTCCTTCACTTTCTTAAAAAAACTTTTCTTTTTGCTCGATAGTGCTTTTTTATCTTTTGTAGCAACGTTTATTGTACTTTCCATTAAAACAACTCCTCTCTTTATTGTTCGCGCTTACAATAATTACTATACAAGGAACTCTCTCAAAAAAAAACTTACATAATATAGAAGAAATAAAACAAATTATAGTTGTCTGTCAAAAATAAAAAAGCTATCAAAAATAGCTTTTCATTTTAACCATAATTTTCGATATTGTAAGGGAGTTGTTCCAAAATTTCTCTTGAACATTTGGATAAAGTAAGCTGGATTTTTGAATCCTACCTCATTACTAATTTCATCAATACTCAGTGACGTACGAGTCAACAGTAACTTTGATTCTTTCAACCTTCGTTGAATAACATATGTATTAAAATTTTTTTTCACTTCTTTATGAAACAATTGACCTAAATATGCTGGATTGTAATGTAGTTCCTCTGCGAGTGTGCTTAATTGTAAATCTTGATGGTAATTTTCTTTTATTCTCTGTAACAGCTGATTAATAACCGGAGAATAAGTTTCATTTAGGTGTTCTGGTAAGTTATTTTTCTTTTTCTCCAGTAGAATTTTAGAGAGGACCTCAGACAATTTTTCAAAATCAATTGGTTTAGTTAAATAAGTTCGAACACCAAGATCAATACTTTTTTGAGCATAATCAAAATTATGATAGGCACTGATGATAATCGACTCAAAATCCTTGTTTTGTTTCAAAGATTTAATCAATTCCAATCCTGTCATATCTAACATACAAATATCCGTAATCAAAACATCAAATGTTAGATTTTCCAAATCAACAATAGCTTCTTCCGCGTGTTGGTAGGTTCGAACAATTGTTAACTCCCGAGAAAATCGTTGTTCTAAAAAGTAACTTAACCCATCCACAATTATTTTTTCATCATCTAGAATTACTACTTTTTTCATTGATTGCCAACCTTTCTTTTTTATACCGAATTTTTATAAACAACAATTCGAATTAAGAAACCCCTTTGAGGGATATTTTTCACCTCATAATCCACTCTTGTTTTATAAAAAAGCTTCAACCGTTTAATCGAATTCGCAATACCAATGCTCTTTTCCAAATGATTCTTCTCTTCAATTTTCTGATAAATTTCCATAATCGTCTTCTCTGTCGTTCCGAGTCCGTTATCAATAAAACTAAAAATATATGACGTTGATGTTTCTACACAACGAATAAAGAGATAATTTTTTTGATTCGCTTGTAAACCATATTTGATATAATTTTCTGCAAATGGTTGTAAAGCAAACTTGGGTATTTCCAATGATTGAATTTCATTTTTAATGAGAAATTTAAAATTACCGTCACCTCTTGTCTTATAAATATTTAAATAACTTTGAATCATTATTATTTCTTCATCTAAAGTAATAACTCCAGATTTACTTAAACTCGATCGATAAAGCTGACTCACCTCAAAAATAAATTGGCTAATCTCATATTCATTCTTTAAGAAAGCTTTCATTCGTACAAATTCTAAATTGTTAAATAGAAAATGGGGATCAATTTGATGCTGTAAATTTGATAACTCAACTCGTTCTTTTAATAATAAATTTTGATACTCTGACTTTATCAATTCCTCTCTTTCAATAATAGATTCATTGATTTCCTGAGCAATTCGTTGCAAATCACCTTTTTTTCCTGTAATTTCTATGATTTCAAAATCCGTCGTTTTCGATGAATTGTTTCTTAGTTTTTCCATAATTGCATGATACTGTTGCAGATAACTTTTAAAAACAACTTGTAATGACACCCAGATTGCAATTAGAAATAAAAAAATCAGTCCTAAAGCAGTAATAAGAATTTTGCTAATAATCGTGAAATTATTTGCTTTATTCTCATAGACCATAATTCGAATATTGTTATATTCAATGGTCTCAACGTAACGATACGCTTCTTTATCAAAGAATCCTAAACTCACATCATTATCCATATTACGGAGCACATAATGATAGGAATCGTTTGTTACTTTTAAAAACAAACTACTTAAGTCAAAATATAAATAGGCTGTCACATTTTTATCTTCTTGTTGTTTTAATAAAAAACTAATATTTTTTGTAAGCAGCCAAGTTCTATTTTTCGGTTTTTTTTGTAATTGAAAAAGTCGTTCGCTATCCACGTATGTCGTCACTGCAATTAACATATTCGAATTGTTCAACATTCCTTGAAAAGTTTCTTCAATATAACTAGAAGAAACTCCCTGATTCAAATTTTGTTTGACATATTCATGAGGTGGTAAAGTGAGGTAAGCTGAGAAATTTTCACGAAAGAAAAAATCATCATACAAGTAATCCATTTGCATTTTTGCTTGCTCCTCAGCAGAATCTAAAAAGTTCATTATGTTTTCAATATTCTCTGTTTTCTTCGAAAGTTTATTGGTTTGATTTAAATAATAAAAGAAAAAAGAAAACAAAAGAATAATTACTGCAAAAAATAACGCCATCAAAGTAAAATACCGCATCAATATCTGCTTAATATCATTCCCCATTTTCTCTTTCCTCCCAAATGATTTTAAGAAAGAAATGCTTTCTTAAAATCTTTAAATGACTGTATATAATTTGACTCTCCATTCCATGTTTTTGTAGCAAAAGAAACTAATTCGTTAGAGATATCTAAGGCGATTCTTTCTTCCGAAGCAATTTCTGGCTGATCACACCAAATCGCTAAACTCGCACCACCAATTCTTGAATCTCGATTGGGTATCTCATTACTTTCAAACAGACCGGCATGCCAATCTTCATAGATTCGGCGATCTTGTTCTAAAAAATCAAAAGAATGACTAAGACGACCGTCTGTTGGTTTATCTGGTCTTAAAACATAATAAAAGAAACTAGCATTTACATTATACACTTCTTTAATCCCTCTTTGGAAAAAAGTATCAAGTTCTGCTACGCTAGGATTCCACCCCATCTGAGACCAAAAATCAACTGTAATATATGGTTCTAATTCAATTTTTTGTCTAGGTTCATAAATCTCTTTTTCATCATAGTAAACACCATCATTCCAAACTCGAGGGATAAAACCATTTTTATAGACGTGCTCGGCCACTTGATTTACATAGTTAGCAACTACATCTTTCCAACCATAAGAAGTTCCCCATTTTTCTTTCGCAAAATTATTTAAAACAGGTTGGTAAACAGTCGTAAATGGTGCTCGGTCAAATTCCATATATTCATCTGCTCCAATATGAAAGAACTGACACTCTGAGAATAGCTCCATATATTCACTATATAATTTTTTTATAAAAGCCAATGATTTCTCACTTGTGATATCTAAAGCGACTTTACTCAATTCCCCATTTATTCCTTCTTGTCCTAAATTTGGATAAGTCTTCAATATATGTTCTACATGACCGGGTGTATCTAATGAAGGAATAATTTGAACACCATATTTTTTAGCGGATAATAAAATTTCTTTTACTTCTTTTTTTGTTAAAAAGCCATCTCGAGAAACAATTCCCGGGGCAATGGTACTCTCTATTCGGAATCCTTTATTTTCAGAAAAATGAAGTTGTAAGGTGTTCATTTTTAATTCTGAAAGGTGCTGAATTTGTTTTATAATCCAATCCTTAGAAAAATACTTCCTTCCAATATCGATGTGGAGTCGGCGTTCCTTTAAATCAGGATAGTCAATAATTTCACCTACAAGCAGACGATTTCCCAACTTGACCCAAAGTTGTTTTAAAGTATAAAAAACAGGAAGAAGCGTTTCAATTGTTGATAGGTAAATACAGACTCCCGTTTTTCCAATCGTTATTCGATAACTTTCGGCACTCGAACTTAAAGTGGTAACACCGTTTGATTCAACTAAAAAAATCGTAATATCCTTATCTGAAACGATTGAATCTTTCATGGTTGCTACTTCTAAAGACGTATCAATTGCTGAATCGATCCCAGAAATCATTAATATTTCTTCTATCCGTTCTATAAATTTCATGCTTTTTTCATCACAAATTATTCTCGTATCTAAGGAGAGCTCCCAAAAATTCGCATCTTCCTCAACTGTATATCTTTGTAAAAATGGAACAACCAAACTTCTATATTCTTCTTTCACTTAGTATTTCCCTCCAATAAGTACGCTTTTACCTTTAGAATAGCATAGTCTTTTAAAAATAAATGTTGAATTTTCTATCGGAAATAGCATTTATTATAGATTCAAAAGTAATTTTCTTCCTTTTAACCTTCTGATTATAAAGCGTTTTCCATGTTATAATAAGAACAGAAAAATCAATACTATAGGAGGTCTTCACGTGACGAAAATTTTAATTGTCGATGACAACCAACTCGAACGACAAGGTATCCGCTTCTTATTGGAAAAGCAGTCCTATGATTTACAAATCGAGGAATGCAGCAATGGGCTGGAAGCATTACAAGCCATTAAAACCCACCCTTTTTCTTTACTCATTACAGATATTAAAATGCCACTCATGAATGGGGTCGATTTAATTACACAAGTGCGCGAATTTAATCAAGACATTCGTATTCTTGTCTTAAGCGGTTACGATGACTTTACCTATGCGCGAGAATTATTAAAGTCAAATGTCCTTGATTATTTACTAAAACCCATCGATCCGATTGAATTTATGGCTTGTGTCAATCAAATATTCGAAACAATGATTGGTACCCATCCTTTATGCGAAGAACCTACGATTGATAAAGTACTTGAGATTATACACCAAGAATTTCATAAAGAACTCACTTTAGAGGAGTTGGCTGACCGCGTGTTCTTATCTTCAAACTACCTAAGTATTTTATTTAAAAAAGAAATGGGTATTGGGTTAAATAAATATCTGAATCATTTTCGACTTGAAAGAGCTTGTGCTTTATTGAAAAACTCCAATATGAAAGTCATCGATATTGCAAAGTATATTGGATTTGATAACCCTTCCTATTTTAACCGACTCTTTAAAAATACATTTGAGATGACGCCTTCAGCTTATCGGGAAGGAATCGTTAACCATGCGACCAAAGAAGTTACTCCGTCCTAAATCATTTAAAGACAAACTCTTTCAAGCCTTTATCTTAACGAGCCTTGGTCCACTACTCTTATTGGCCATGATTATTTCTTTTCAGACCCAAACGCTTATGAATGTCGTTCAAAAGGAAGCTCGAAAAGATTTACTGTTACAAACGGAACGCAATATTACGAGTCATGTCGATGCCTTTCGCCACTCGCTGGGCCTTTTTACAGAAAACAATGCCTTTCAAAGTGCTTGGTATGCCAATAATGTCTCGATGTTTGATCGTTACCTTTTCTTTCGTGATACCTTCGATCCCACGGTGAACTACATCCGAGCGACCAATCCAGCGATTGATGACATCCTCTTTTTCACAAATTCGACCTATAGTGAACAACGAATGAACATTTTTACTTTAAGCGACATGGAAAAATATCAGGTGAATTTGAAAGAACTCGCTCCAAACAATAATCTATGGTTGGAATTAGATGAGGATACCCTGGGTATTTTTGGTGGCTTTCCAAGTGCAAGTGGTTTTGAAACCTTTGTCTTACTGACCGTGAATAAAAAGAACTTTTTTCCTATTTTTTATGCAGAGGATGGTCGGACGCTAGGTGCTGTATTTGATGGCAAACAACAACTTTTTCCAGGAGAATCGGTTCAAGTGCTACAAAAAGATCAAGCGACCATCCCAAATACAAATTGGACGCTTTTTTTAAGTATGGCGCCATTACCTGCTACCCAGACAGGGATTCTTTTACTCACCATTAGTGCTATCTTACTCGCCTTGGTGATTGCCTATTACTTTACACAGTTCTTCGCAAGAAATATTGGACAGGAGATTACTTATCTGAAGCAACGTGTCTCACTTGCTCTCCAAAAAACGGCTGAACAAGAACCCTCTTTTGATCAACAAGATGAATTTTTTGAAGTCAGTAATGAAATCGGTGAAATGCTTGAAATGGTCTTACGACTACAAACCGAAAACTACCAACAGCAATTAGAGACTAAGGACCGTGAGTACCATGCGATGATCAATCAAATCAATGCTCATTTTCTCTATAACACGCTTTCTGCCATCAATTGGCGAGCAGTCATGTCCGATCAAGTCGAAATTAGCTATGCGATTCAGTTGCTTTCAAAATATTATCGTACCACTCTCAATCGCGGAAAGAATGAAATTTCTTTACGAGATGAGCTGGATAATGTCAAAACTTATATCGATTTACAACTTTTTTTACAACCGAATCGATTTGGTGTGTTTTATGATGTCGATGAATCGCTCCTATCTGCACCAATTATCCACCTTCTCTTACAACCAATTGTAGAAAATGCAATTGAGCATGGTTTTGATCAAGATAAGGCCGACCATAAATTAATTTTGACCATTCAACGTGAGGATCATCAACATTTCTCAATCAAAGTAGCCGACAATGGTATCGGGTTTGATCTAGCCAAACTTTCAGAAATCTTTATCCATAAAACCACGGGGTATGGTTTGCGAAATGTCGACCAACGAATCAAATTTTATTTTGGACCAGCATATGGACTTGTTTTTGATAGTGAAGAAGGGTTTGGAACCATCGTAACCATCACCCTCCCCCTGATAGCCTAAAAAAAGAAGGGCCGTGACTTTTAGTCACTGCTCCTTCTTTTTGATTGACCTTAAATTATTCTGCACTTGCCCAACGATCGTATGCTTGTTGGTAAGTTGCTACGTAATCTTCCACGCCCATACCTTCAATTGTTTTCACGTATTTATCCCAGTTTTCAAGTGGCTCAACCCCGGTAATAAATTTCGCTTCCATTTGTTCCACATAAGTACTTAAGTCAGTCGCTGTGTCACGAACTTTTTCAGACTCTTCTGTCGTTAAGTATAAGAGTGGGAAAGTTACTTTGGCAAATGGTTCGATTTTTTCTTGCGTTTCTCTTGCTAAGAAATCAGGGAAAGTTGTATCAACTTCATCATTTGGATTTGCAATAATTGATGGATATTGATCTTTTGAATCTGGGAATGACATCGTTGGTACAGTAATTCCGTAGTTTGGTGTAATCTTCGCACGTGATTCTTCGGTATTTTCTTTATCGACACCTTCTGTAAAGATACGTACCGTTTCACCCTTGTCATTTTCTGCATACTCCCAGAATGCACCTTCAGGACCAACACTTAAGAAGTCACTTCCTTCTGGAGAGTAGAAGTAGTCAACCCAACGTAATGCCGCTGCAGGTGATGGGTTCTTGCTTGTAATCGCAAAAGTTGCACGACCCATACGTGTACTTGCTGGCGCTACACGATCAGGATTAATATCTGATGTTAATGGGTAGAACATTAATTCACCGGTTGATTCTTTTTCATTTTTACCAGTTGTAAAGAATGAGAACCAATCTGGGAATAACCCAAGCTGATTGTTTTGACCTTTGGCTTTCTTTTGCTCATCGGCTTGTGAATAAACCTCTTGGTCTAATAATTTTTCAGAATATAATTTATTCATGTAAGTCACGAATTCTTTATAGTTTTCAGTAATTGGTGTATACACAACTTTTCCATCAATTTCTTCAATGGTACGGTCTGTAATTCCAAATGCAGACATCAACCATGGACGTGTAGAATCCATCTTAACATCAGTCAATGGGATTTCATCTTTCTTGCCGTTCCCATTTGGATCTTCATCACGGAAACGAACGAGTAAGTCATAAAATTCATCGGTTGTTTTTGGTAATTCCGTTACATTTAATGCTTTTAACCAGTCGCCGTTATACCATAGTGGTCCACGCGGCCAAATTGCTGTTTCTCCACGGTGAATCATCGGTAAGGAGTAAATGTGACCATCTGGTGTAGTAATCGATTTTGCAATATCAGGATTTTCTTCCAAGATTTTGCTAAAGTTTGGCATGTTTTCTTGAATTAAGTCTTCTAACGGTACTAAGATTCCTTGACTACCGTAATCCATTTCCATGGCAGGTGTTAAGGAGTTTGTATCGGTTCCAAATAAAATATCTGGTAAATCACCTGAAGCAAAAGCTAAGTTTAATTTTGTTGCAAAGTCAGCTGTTGGTGGTGTCGTAAAGCTTAAATCAATGTTTGTTTTTTCTGCCATCGTTTGGAAGACAGGCATATCTTTCCATTCTGCCATCCCTGTACCAGGACCCATCATGGTCATTTTTAATTTTTCTTTGACAACTGGGAATTCCCCAACGGTCCCTAATTCTACACCACTTGCATCGGAACCTTTATCGGCGCTACCGCTACCATCTGTTTTTCCGTTGCTACCACAAGCTGCTAATAATACACCACATGCGAGTAGTCCGACTAATACTTTTGTTTTCTTCATCTCTTTCTCCCCTTCGAAACAAATTTTATCATTAAATCGGCAAATGCCGTTTTAAACCAATAGAAAATAAATATAGATTGACTAACCTTTTACGGAACCAACCATCATTCCTTTTACAAAGTATTTTTGTAGGAATGGATAAACCACAATGACTGGTAAAGTAGATACAATCATGACACCGTATTTAATAACGGCTGCCAATTGTTGTTTGGAATACATTA